>NZ_JBNDHZ010000050.1:0-31474 GCF_056755355.1 Luteibacter sp. HAY1-4A | reverse complement strand
AGATGTGTATAAGAGACAGGATCTACACCCACCTCGATTTCCAGCACCTGGCGAAGGTGTACGACGCAGCGCATCCACGGGCGAAACGGAAGCCCTGACTTGCGCCTTCCCCCCGGGGACCCCACCTCAGGCCTCTCCCCCAAGGAACGCGCTATGGAACCGATGCATGCCACGACCATCGTCTGCGTCCGCCGCGACGGCAAGGTCGTCATCGGCAGTGACGGACAGGTCACCCTCGGCAATACCGTGATGAAGGCCAACGCCCGCAAGGTGCGCCGCCTGGGCAAGGGCGACGTGCTGGCCGGGTTCGCCGGCGCCACGGCGGATGCCTTCACCCTGTTCGAGCTGTTCGAGGAGAAGCTGGTCAAGCACGGCGGCAACCTCACCCGCTCGGCCGTGGAGATGGCGAAGGAATGGCGCACCGACCGCCGCCTGGGCCGCCTCGAGGCCATGCTGGCGGTGGCCGACAAGGAGGCCTCGCTGCTCATTTCGGGCAACGGCGATGTGCTGGAACCGGAGCATGGCCTCATCGCCATTGGTTCCGGCGGGCCCTACGCCCAGTCCGCCGCCCTGGCACTGATGGAGAACACCGAGCTGGATGCGCGCACGATCGTGGAAAAAGCGCTCAAGATCGCCGGCGATATCTGCATCTACACCAACCATAACTATTCGATCGAAGAGCTCTGAGCCGATGTCCGAACTCACTCCCCGCGAAATCGTCAACGAACTCGACCGCTACATCATCGGCCAGCACGACGCCAAGCGCGCCGTCGCCATCGCGCTGCGCAACCGCTGGCGCCGCATGCAGCTGGACCCGGGCATGCGCGACGAAGTGACGCCGAAGAACATCCTCATGATCGGCCCCACCGGCGTGGGCAAGACCGAGATCGCCCGCCGCCTCGCCACCCTGGCGAATGCGCCGTTCGTGAAGGTCGAGGCCACGAAGTTCACCGAAGTGGGCTATGTGGGCAAGGATGTGGAGTCGATCATCCGCGATCTGGCTGATGTGTCGTACAAGCTGCTGCGCGAGCAGGCCAAGGGCCGCGTGCGCAGCCAGGCCGAGGACGCGGCCGAAGATCGCCTGCTCGACGCCCTGCTTCCCCGCCGCCAGCCGAGCGGCTGGGACGACACGGGCAGCGCCGCGCCAGCCATCGACAGCGACACCCGCCAGAAGCTGCGCAAGCAGCTGCGCGAAGGCGCGCTGGACGACCGCGAGATCGAACTGGACTTCGCCATGAACGTCGGCGTGGAGATCATGACCCCGCCCGGCATGGAGGAAATGAGCCAGCAGTTGGGCAAGATGTTCCAGAACCTCGGCGGCCAGAAGTCGCAGAAGCGAAAGATGAGCATCCGGCAGGCCCGCCCGCTCCTGGTCGAGGAAGAGGCCGGCAAGCTGCTCAACGACGAGGAACTGCGCAGCCGCGCGGTGGAATGCGCCGAGCAGAACGGCATCGTCTTCATCGACGAGATCGACAAGGTGGCGCAGCGCTCCGAGTGGGGTGGCGCCGGCGTCAGCCGCGAGGGCGTGCAGCGCGACCTGCTGCCGCTGGTGGAAGGTTCCACCGTGTCCACCCGCTACGGCTCGATCAAGACGGACCATATCCTGTTCATCGCGTCGGGCGCGTTCTCGCTGGCGAAGCCCTCGGACCTCATCCCGGAACTGCAGGGCCGCCTGCCGATCCGCGTGGAACTGAGCGCGCTTTCGGTGGACGACTTCAAGCGCATCCTGCGCGAGCCGAACAACGCGCTGACCAAGCAATATGTTGCGCTGCTCAATACCGAAGGCGTCACGTTGGAGTTCACGGATTCGGGCATCGACCGCCTCGCCGACGTGGCCTTCCAGGTGAACGAGCGGACCGAGAACATCGGCGCCCGGCGCCTGCACACGGTCATGGAGCGGCTCCTGGAGCGCATCTCCTTCGAAGCTGCTGACAAGTCCGGCGAAAAATACCTGATCGACGCCGAATACGTCGACAACCACCTCGGTTCGCTGGTCAAGGACGAGGACCTGAGCCGTTACATCCTCTGAACATCGGGGAGTACCCCCTCTGCTAAAGTATTGACGTATATGGGCAAGGTTATTCATCTCAAAACCAACGGCCAGCGAGCGACCCTGCGCGAAGCGCAGGACAACAAGCAGCTGGTGCGTCTGTGGCGCAGCGAACTCGAGCACGGCAGCTTCTGCGGCTATGTCGGCGGTGTCGGCCGCGAGTTCTTCCTCTTGTGGGTGGTCGGCGACGGTGTCAGCTACGACGGCATGTACATCATGCGGCACCGCGACATCTCCGAATTCGAGGCGCCGGACAAGCACGCCACCTTCCTGGAGAAGGCGCTGACGATGAAGGGTATCCACCCGACGCCGCCGGCGGATTTCCCGCTCGACGACATCTCGCAGGTGGTGCAGGCCGCCGCGGCGCATGCGCCGGTCATCGGCGTGCACGTCGACAGCGAGGACGAGTCGGAGGTCTGCTACATCGGCCGCGTGGTCAGCGTGGAAGACGAAGGCTTCAACATGCAGGAGATCACGCCCGACGCGGAATGGCTGCGCGAGCCGTCCTTCTTCGCCTGGGACGAGGTGTCCACGGTGAGCATGGAAGACGCGTACGCCATGGCGCTTCTCGCGGTGGCCGGCGATCCGCCTCCGCTGGAACAGGGCACCGGCGACGGCTTCGGCCGCGCGCACTAGCATGTTCTAAGCAGGCCGCTCCTGTGGGAGCCGGCTATGCCGGCGATCCGCGGCAGCGGGCACGCTTGCCGCGAGCGCCCCATCGCCGCTGAAGCGGCTCCCACAGAATTCTCCCTGGCAGCCCCATGGAAAACCCGCGCCCCACCGATATCGTCCTCCACGCCGCTTCGCGCATCCTCGAAGTGGCGTTCGACAATGGCGAGCGCTTCCGCCTCCCGTGCGAATACCTCCGGGTGAACTCGCCGAGCGCGGAAGTGCAGGGCCACGGCCCGGGCCAGAAAGTCCTGGTCTCGGGCAAGCGCGAGGTCGGCATCGCGGCGCTCGAACCTACCGGCCACTACGGCGTGCTGATCCGCTTCGACGATGGCCACGCCAGCGGCATCTTCGGTTGGGACACCCTTTACGAGCTGGGCCAGGCGTACGACACGGCATGGCCTGCGTATCTCGCCGAGCTCGAGGCGAAAGGCCTTTCCCGCTAGGGAAGGGCAAGCCCATGAAAGCCGCGCGCGCTTCGACCACGTAATATTGCTGTGTCATACCGCGCCCCTCGCGCAGTCAGGAACGAACCAGCATGACGCGAATCGTCGTCGTCGGTAGCATCAACATGGATCTGGTCACGCTCGCGCCGCGTTTTCCAGACCCTGGCGAGACGCTCACGGGCGATCGCTTCCTCACGATTCCCGGCGGCAAGGGCGCCAACCAGGCCGTGGCGGCCGCCCGCCTCGGGGCGACCGTCGCGATGGTGGGCTGTGTCGGCGACGACGCCTTCGGTCGCCAGCTGTACGAAGGACTGCTGGCCGAGGGTGTCGACGTCACGCACGTGGCCCGTGTCGACGGCATCGGCAGCGGCACGGCGTCCATCACCGTCGCCGGCGGCGAGAACAGCATCGTCGTCGTGCCCGCCGCCAATGGCCGGGTCACGCCCGTGCAGGTGGAGGCTGCCCGCGCGGTCATCCGTGGCGCCGACGCGTTGCTCGTCCAGCTGGAGATTCCCCTCGACGCTGTCGAAGCCACCCTGCGCATCGCGCACGAGGAAGGCGTGCCGGTGATCCTCAATCCCGCCCCTGCGCAACGCTTGCCTGCCGAATGGCTGTCGCGCGTTCGCTTCCTCACGCCGAACCAGCACGAACTGGCCACGGTGCTGGGTGCCGAAGGCCACGTGGATTTCCAGGAACTCATGCGTCGCGCGCCCTGCCCGGTCGTATTGACCCGCGGCGAGGATGGCGCGTGGTTCCGCGAGCAAGGTGAAGAGCCGCGGCACCAGCCGGGCTTCACGGTCGAAGCGGTGGACAGTACGGGCGCCGGCGACACCTTCAATGCCGCACTCGCGGTCTATCTCTCGGAAGGGCTCGACGTGGCCGTGCGCAGGGCATGTGCCGCCGCCGCCATCGCCGTGTCCCGCCTGGGCGCACAGGCCGGCATGCCGCGCGCGGCCGAAGTGGACGCCTTCCTGGCCGCGCAATCATGAGGCGCAGCGGACTGCTCCACGCCGAACTCAACCGTGTCATCGCGGCCATGGGCCACACCGACACGCTGGTGGTCGGCGACGTCGGCCTTCCCGTGCCGCCCGGCGTGCCGTGCATCGACCTTGCCGTCGTTCCCGGCACGCCATCCTTCGCGAGTGTGTTCGACGCGGTGTATGCCGAACTCGCGGTCGAGCGCGTCACGATGGCCGGCGAAATCCATGCACGGAACCGCGCGATGGTCGACTTGTCCGCGCGGCTTCGTGGCGACGGCATCGTCACGGACGAAGTACCCCACGACGAACTGAAACGGCTCTGCACACGCGCGGTGGCCGTCGTGCGCACCGGCGAAACCTCGCCGTACGCCAATATCATCCTGCACGCGGGCGTTACCTTCTGATGAACGTGCCGCTCATCCGCATGCACGGCATCCACAAATCCTTCGGCCCGGTGAAGGTGCTCGAAGGCGTGGATTTCGAATTGCTTCCGGGTGAAGTGCACGCCCTGATGGGCGAGAACGGCGCCGGCAAGTCCACGCTCATGAAGATCCTCACGGGCATTCATGCGCCCGACGCCGGCGACATCGAGGTGGACGGCAAGGCGGCGGTCATCGCGACGCCGGCCGACGCCGAGAAGTACGGCATCGCGATCATCCACCAGGAACTCAACCTGATTCCCGCACTGAGCGTGGCGGACAACCTGTTCCTCGGACGCGAGATCCACCGCTTCGGCCTGCTCGACCGCCGCGCCATGAGCCGCCGCGCCACGGAATGGCTGGCGCGCGTGGGCATGGAACGGTTGGACCCTGGCACCCTGGTGGAACGCCTCTCGGTCGGCCAGCAGCAGATGGTGGAAATTGCGCGGGCGCTCGGCCAGGAGGCGCGCGTGCTGATCATGGACGAACCCACGGCGGCCTTGACCGAACACGAGACCACCACGCTGTTCAAGCTCATCCGCGAACTGCGCGAGCAAGGCAAGGGCATCGTCTACGTCTCCCATCGCATGGAAGAGATCTTCGCCATCTGCGACCGCATCTCGGTGCTGCGTGACGGCCAGTTCGTCGGTACCCGCCCAGTGCCGGGGCTTGCCTTCGACGAAGTGGTGAAGATGATGGTCGGGCGCACGCTCGATGCACGCTATCCCGCACGCACGCCGAACATCGGCGACGTGCGTCTGAAGGTCGAGCACCTGGGCGGTGGCATGGTGCAAGACGTGAGCTTCGAGCTGCACGCCGGCGAAGTGCTCGGCGTGGCCGGCCTGCTCGGCGCGGGACGCACGGAACTGGCCCGCCTGCTCTTCGGCCTCGACCGGCTGACGTCGGGCAAGGTTACGCTCGACGGCGTCGAGGTGACACCGAAGTCGCCCAACGAAGCCATCCACGCGGGCTTCGGTTTCGTTACCGAGGACCGCAAGGCACAGGGCCTGGTACTCGACCTCACTCTGCGCGAGAACGTGAGCCTGCCGCGCGTTCCGGCGCACGCGGGCCTCGTCGACCGTCCCGCCGAGAAGAAGCAGACGCATGGCCTCATCGACGCGCTGAAGATCCGCACGCGCGACATGGAACTGGACGCGCGATCGCTCTCGGGAGGGAACCAGCAGAAGGTCGTGCTAGCGAAATGGCTGGCGCTGAAACCGCGCGTGCTCATCCTCGACGAGCCCACGCGAGGCGTGGACGTCGGCGGCAAGGCCGAGATCTACCACATCATCAACCAACTCGCGGAGCAGGGCGTGGCCATCCTCATGATCTCGTCCGAACTGCCGGAGGTGCTCGCCATGAGCGACCGTATCCTCGTGATGCACGAAGGCCGTGCCACGGCCCTGCTCGACGCCCACGGCGCCACGCAGGAAGCCGTGATGACCGCCGCGACCGGAGGTAAGTGACATGACGCTGCATTTCGACTGGAGCCGCGCGAGCACGCTCCTCCAGCGCCTGGGTTCGGTCATCGGCCTCGTGCTGCTTTTCGTCGTGCTCTCCATCATGAGTCCCGACTTCCTCACCACCGGCAACCTGCTCACGGTGCTGCGCCAGGTTTCGATCAATGCGTTGATCGCCTTCGGCATGACCTTCGTGATCCTCGCCGGTGGCATCGACCTTTCCGTCGGCGCGATCCTCGCGCTGACCGGCGCGGTCACTGCGGGGCTACTGGCGGCCGGCCACGGCATGCTGCTCGCGGCGAGCGCGGGCCTGGGGCTCGGTCTCCTCCTTGGCGTGATCAACGGCGCGCTGGTCTCGTGGGGAAGGGTAGCCCCGTTCATCGCCACGCTCGGCACCATGACGCTGCTGCGCGGCCTCACGCTGTCGTACACGCAGGGCAGTCCGATCCCCGTGACGAACAGCGGTTTCGCACTGATCGGCGGCGGCTACGTGGCCCACCTGGTACCGCTGCCGGTGATCTGGATGTTCGTCGCCTTCATCGCGTGCGGGTTCCTGCTGCGCGGTACCGTCTTCGGCCGTCATGTCGTCGCGATCGGCGGCAACGAGGAAGCGGCGCGCCTCTCCGGCGTGCGCATCTCGCCGATGAAGCTGGCGATCTACGGGTTGTCGGGGCTGCTGTCGGCCTGCGCCGGCATCGTGCTCACTTCCCGCCTTTATTCCGCGCAGGCGACCGCCGGCGCCGGCTATGAACTCGACGCCATCGCTGCCGTGGTGCTGGGCGGCACGAGCCTCGCCGGAGGCCGCGGCTGGCTCTTCGGCACGCTGGTCGGCGCGCTGCTCATCGGCTTCCTCAACAACGGCCTCAACCTGCTCGGCGTCAGCTCGTTCTACCAGCAGGTCGTCAAGGGCATCGTCATCCTGATCGCCGTCCTGCTCGACAGACGGCAGTGAACCGAGAGGTACTTCCCATGCGCACGCTACGCTTTCTTACCGCCGCGGCGGTCACGCTGCTCGCCGCCTGTTCCCAGCAGGGGCCGGGCGAATCCGCACCGGCTGCCGCTGCCACGGCGGGTGGTGCGAACCCGGCGGGTAAGCCTGTGGTCGGCCTCGCGCTGTCCACCCAGAACAACCCGTTCTTCGTGGAACTGAAGGACGGCGCGCAGAAGGCCGCGAAGGACGCGGGCGTCAACCTGGTGGTGGTCGATGCGCAGGACGATCCCGCGCGGCAGATCTCCAGCGTGGAAGATCTGATCCAGCGGCGCGTGTCGGTGATCCTGCTCAACCCCACGGATTCGTCGGCATTGGCCGGCGCGGTGCAGTCGGCGCAGCGCGCCAACATCCCCGTGGTGACGCTCGACCGCGGTGTCGACGGTGCCGACGTCGCGTCGCACATCGCTTCCGACAACGTCGCCGGCGGCAAGATGGCCGCGGATTACCTCGCGAAGGCACTTGGCGGCAAGGGCAACATCATCGAGCTGCAGGGCGTGGCCGGCACCTCCGCGGCACGCGAACGCGGCAAGGGCTTCGACGACGCCGTCGCCGCCACGGGCATGAAGATCGTGGCCAGCCAGCCCGCGAACTTCGATCGGGCACAAGGCCTTTCCGTCAGCGAGAACCTGTTGCAGGGACACAGCGACGTGCAGGCGATCTTCGCGCAGAACGACGAAATGGCGCTCGGCGCGGTCCAGGCACTCGCCGGCAAGAACAAGAAGGTGCTCGTAGTCGGCTTCGACGGCACACCGGACGGCAAGACGGCGGTGAAGAACGGCACGATGGCTGCCACCGTGGCCCAGCAACCGGAAGAGATCGGCAGGCTCGGCGTGGAAACGGCGAAGAAGCTGATCGACAAGCAGCCGGTCGAGAAGTCGATCGCGGTGCCGCTGAAACTGCTGACCAAGGAATAAGGCTGGCCCCTGTGGGAGCCGGCTCCGCCGGCGATCCCGCGGCAGCGGGCACGCTTGCCGCGATTCCCTTATCGCCGCTGAAGCGGCTCCCACATAAACACGGGCACAGAAGGTGTCGTGTCAGTCCTGCGGGCCCGGCGCGATCACTTCGCGCTGGCCGTTGATGCCCATCGACGAGACGAGGCCCGCGGCTTCCATGGCTTCCACCAATCGCGCCGCGCGGTTGTAGCCGATGCGGAACTGGCGCTGCACGAACGAGATGGACGCACGGCGTGAGCGCAGCACGAACGCCGCCGCCTCGTCGTAGAGCGGATCCAGTTCCGCGTCCAGCCCCTCTTCGCCGGGCTCGCCTTCGACGGCCTCGCTTGCAGGGCCCGCGAGGATCTCGTCCTTGTAGTCGGGCTCGCCGAACTGCTTGAGCCACGCCACGATGCGGTGCACTTCCTCGTCGGCCACGAAGGCGCCGTGGATACGCTGCGGGTACCCCGTGCCGGGTGGCAGGAACAACATGTCGCCCTGGCCCAGCAGGCTTTCCGCGCCCATCTGGTCGAGGATGGTGCGCGAATCGATCTTCGACGAAACCTGGAAGGCCACGCGCGTCGGAATGTTCGCCTTGATGAGACCGGTGATGACGTCGACCGACGGCCGCTGCGTGGCGAGGATGAGATGGATGCCCGCCGCGCGAGCCTTCTGCGCGAGACGTGCGATCAATTCCTCGATCTTCTTGCCCGCGACCATCATGAGGTCGGCCAGCTCGTCGATCACCACCACGATCATCGGCAGCGTGTCGAGGTGCTCGGGCACTTCGGGGTGCGCCGGGAACGGATTGAACAGGGGTTTGCCCGCGGCCCGTGCCTCGCGCACCTTCTGGTTGTAGCCAGCGAGGTTGCGCACGCGCAGGTCGGACATGACCTTGTAGCGGTTTTCCATTTCCGCCACGCACCAGTTCAGGGCGTTGGCCGCCAGCTTCATGTCGGTGACCACGGGCGCCAGCAGGTGCGGGATGCCTTCATATACCGAAAGCTCCAGCATCTTCGGGTCGATCATAATCATGCGCACGTCTTCGGGCGTGGCCTTGTACAACATCGACAGGATCATCGCGTTCACCGCGACCGACTTGCCCGAACCCGTCGTTCCCGCGACGAGCATGTGCGGCGCCTTCGCAAGGTCGGCTACCACGGGTTCGCCGGTGATGCCCTTGCCCATCGCAAGCGTCAGCAGGGAGTCGGACCCCCGGTATTCGGCGGAGTCTAGGATCTCGGACAAGGCGATCATCTGTCGCTGCTCGTTCGGCAGCTCGAGACCCATGCAGGTCTTGCCGGGGATGGTCTCGACCACGCGAATGGACGTCCGTCCGAGACCGCGGGCAAGGTCCTTCATCAGCGCGACGATCTGATTTCCGCGCACACCGACGGCCGGCTCGACTTCGTAGCGGGTGATGACAGGGCCGGCCGATGCACCGACCACCTGTACCGGCACCTTGAACTCACTCAGCCGCTGCTCGATCAACTCCCCGGTCTGTGCAAGCTCGGCTTCGGAAATCGACAAGGCGTCGTGGCGTGCGGCGGCGAGTAGCGAAAGCGGCGGCAGGCTCAATGCTTCGACGCGGCCAGCGCGCAATGGAACTGTCGTCGTCAGCGTGACCGCATGCCGCGTCGGCGGCTCGTTCGCCGACTCGTCGTTCGCCGCGATCGCGAAGCGAGAGACCGGCCGCGGAGACGGTGCCTCGGGTGCGACAGGTGCAACCGGCATGTCGACGGACATCGGCGCGCTATCTGCAACCGCCAAGGACGTTTCGTCCGCGGGCTCTGGTTGCAAGATGTCCATGCCTTCCTCGAGCGTCCAATCTCTCAAGGCGATTTCCTGGTCGATCGCACCCGCCGCCTCGGCATGCCACGGCGACGAGGAAAGCCGCTGACCAGCGAGCGGCGGCGCCGGCGACGATTCGCGCATGGCAACGCCAGCCATGGCGGCCGGTGACGCCTCGACCTTGCGTGGCGCGAGCCACGGCTCCCGGATCACCGTCTCCGGCCGCATGCGATGCCGCGGCGGCACCGGGGTGGCTACCGAAGGACGCACCGACGGGGATGGTGTCTCGACACGGTTGGCGACGGGCCGCGTCGGGCGTGTCGGCGTGGCCGGGCTGCGTTTGGCGTCCACTTTTGCGCGACGGCGCGCAGGCGGTCGATCCGCACGTCTCACCGCGGCTGCGGTGCGGCGGCGCGTGGCACGGGAGCCGGCACGCGAAAGCAACCGACGCGTTCCCTCGATCGCCAGCGCACCTACGGGCTCGAGCGCGGCGTTTGCGCGCGTGAGGAACGAGGACCACGGCACGCCGAGGTACCAGGGCAAGGCGATCGCCAGGATCGCTCCGCAGAGCAACGCCGCAAGACCACCGCCCGGGAAACTGGCGACAACGATCGCCAGTGCGTGGCACACCACGCCGCCGGCCGCGGGATCGTCGGTGTAGTGCGACACGACGAGCCCCTCCAGTGTGGCGCTCGCCAGCAGCACGAGCACGAAGCCCGTCCAGAAACGTATGGCCCCCGGTCCGACGGTGGGCGGACGGCGGCGGCGGACCAGCGCGGCGGTCAGCCGCCAGAGCAGGGGGATCAACCAGAGCGTGGAAAGCCCAAACGCGCCGAACACGAAGGAAAGCATGCCTAACCGCAAAAGAATCGAGCGAGCCCATTAGTTTAGCCGGCATTCGTACCTGATGAAGCACAAATGCCGTCTAAGCTGCTGGCAACGCTCGCCTGCGAAGGCGTTACGCGCGGTAACGCGTTCCCACATCCTTGCGCGAGAGGTTCGGCGCCATCGCGAGACGGGCTGCGTCGTACGCCTTGTACTGGCCTTCGTCTTCCAGCGGGGGAATGGTCACCACTTCGCCACGGTCGTAGCCGACCAGTGCGGCGTCCACGAGATCCGCCGTGTCCATCACCATGCCCGGGAGGATCGCATCGACGTCCTTGCCCGACTTCTCCCATATCTCGGAACGGGTGGCACCCGGCAGGACGGCCTGCGCACGGACATTCGTGCCCTGCAGCTTCGCGGCGAGGCCGAGCGTGATGTTGACGAGGTGGGCCTTCGTGCCGCTGTAGAGGCCGTCCATCATTTCCGGCACCAGCGCCAGCACCGACGCGACGTTGATGATGCCGCCCTTGTCGCGCGCCACGAAGGCCTTCGCGGCCGCGGCCGCCAGCAACGTGGGAGCAAGGGTGTTCACCACGATCAGTTGCTCGATCTGTTCGCTGCCATTCTCGAGGATGCTGCCGTTGAGCGAGATGCCCGCGTTGTTCACGAGCAGGGTGATCGCCGGATCTTCCGCCAGGCGCCGCTCCACGGCGGCGATGCCGGCGCGGTCGCCGAGATCGGCCTGCAGGACTTCGGCCTTGCGGCCCGTGCGCGTGGCGATCTCCTTGGCCAGCGCCTCCAGCCTGTCCAGACGCCGAGCGACCAGGATCAGGTCGTAGCCGCGGTCGGCCAGACGCTGGGCGTAGACTTCGCCGATGCCGGACGAAGCTCCGGTAATCAATGCTTTACCTTTGTTTTCAGTACTCACGATCGTCGACTCCGCATGGTTAGTTGCAAAATGATAGTTACTGCGTTGCCATACGATAGTGACATCGCTATCATAATGCAATGGACACCGACAAACTTTCTTCGGGCACCTGCGCCATCTCGCGCGGCCTCGCCATCGTGGGCGACGCGTGGAGCGCCCTGATCCTGCGCGACGCCAGCCTCGGCCTCACCCAGTTCGACCAGTTCCGGACGAGTCTCGGCATCGCCCCGAACATCCTGTCGCGTCGATTGAAGGCCCTGACCGAGGCAGGCGTCTTGGAAAAGCGCCGCTACAGCGAGCGCCCACCGCGCGACGAGTACGTGCTGACCCAGGCGGGCCGCGATTTCCTCCCGATCCTCGCCGCCATGGGCGAGTGGGGCCGCCGTTACAACGGGGGCGGTCGTGCGCTGTCGCACCTGGTCGACGATCGGACCGGAGAGCCGATCTGCGCTGTCGTGGTGGACGGCAACACCGGCAAGCCGCTGCACGACACGCCGATGCACCTCGTCATGCCGACGGCGTAGCGGGCTCCGGCTGTGAACACACGGGCGTCGAGAACGTATCGGCGGGGTTGCCGCGTCGCGATGCGACGATGGGATGCTCGCTGCCGGTGTACCACCGCTGCGACGGCCACCACCGGGCGATGGAGGGGTGCGTCGTGGGTTCCACCGCCTGCCCCGGTTCCGGCACCAGCACCTGCGCGTGAGTGCACCGTGCTGCTGCGAGGATGCGCTCCACCGGTTCCGTCCAGGGATGGTGCGCCAGCTTGATCAATCCCCAGTGCACGGGGATGAGCACGCGCCCGCGTACTTCCTCATGCACGCGCATCGCCTGCTCGGGACCGAGGTGCCAGTCGGGCCACTGTGGATCGTACTGGCCCGATTCGATCATCGTGACATCGAACGGACCGAGCTTCGTGCCCACGTCGGGGAACGTGTCGTTTAGGCCGGTATCGCCCGAGTAGAACGCACGATGGGTCGGACCAACGATGGCGTAGCCGCTCCATAGCGTCTGGTTACTCCGCGGAGAAAGCCGGCCGGACGCATGGCGCGAGGGCGTCGACACGATGCGCAGGTCGCCCACTTTCGCTTCCTGCCACCAGTCGAGTTCGGTGATGCGATCCGGCGGCACACCCCAGCCAATGAGATGCGCGCCGATACCCAACGGCACGATGAAACGGACGCCGCGCGTGTTCAACGCCTGGATCGATGCGCGGTCGAGGTGGTCGTAGTGATCGTGCGATATCAGCACGGCATCGACATGCGGCAGGTGGTCGATGGGTACCGGCGGTTCGTACCAACGCTTCGGACCGAGCCAGGGAAAGGGTGAAGCGCGCTCGCTCCAGAACGGATCGACGACGATATTCGTGCCGTCGATCTCCACCAGCATCGACGAATGACCGAACCAGGTGACGCGAAGCCCGCTCGCCGGCGGGCTCGCGTAGGTGGCCGAGGAATCGACCGTCGGTACGGGACGGTCGGGCTCCTCGCCAGGCTTCGACTCGAGCAGCTGGAAGATCCCGCCCTTGATGTTGCTGTACATCGGCAACGGGTTGTCGAAGCGGTCGACGTGCCACTCCGGCGACGACGCATAGCGCGAGAGGCGCGCGCCGTCCGGGTTCGTGCCGATGTTCGGCCACGCCGAGACGGCGGCGAAAACGACGAAGGCGCCGACCAGAGCGGCGCCCGCGCCTGCGTAGCGGAAGATGCGCCTCAAGCGGGCATCGTCGCCATGTCGATTACGAAGCGGTAACGCACGTCGTTCTTCACCAGGCGCTTGTAGGTTTCGTTGATCGAGGCCATGTCCACCACCTCGATGTCGGAGACGATACCGTGCTCGGCGCAGAAATCCATCATCTCCTGGGTTTCGGCCATGCCGCCGATTGCCGAACCCGCGATGGTGCGACGGGGAAGCATGAGCGCGCCGCCGATCATGCCGTCGATCGGGGTCAGCACGCCCACCAGCACCATCGTGCCGTCGAGCGCGAGCAGGTTGATGTACGGATTCAGGTCGTGTGACACGGGCACGGTGTTGAGCAGGAAGTCGAAGCTCGCCGCCTCGGCCTTCATCGCTTCCGCATCGGTCGAGAGCAGCACCGCATCCGCGCCGAGGCGCTTCGCATCCGCACCCTTCGAGGCCGAGGTGGTGATCATGGTGACGTGCGCGCCCATGGCCTTCGCGAACTTCACGCCCATGTGGCCGAGACCGCCGAGACCGACCACGCCCACCTTCTGTCCCGGGCCCACGTTCCAGTGGCGCAGCGGAGAATAGGTGGTGATGCCAGCGCACAGCAGTGGCGCCGTGGCCTTCAGGTCGAGCTTCTCGGAGATCTTCACGACGAAGCGCTCCTGCACCACGATGTCGGTCGAGTAACCGCCGTAGGTCGGCGTGGACTTGTCCTGCTCGGTGCCGTTGTAGGTGAAGCTGGTGTGGGTAAGGCAGTACTGCTCGAGGTCGCGCTTGCAGGACGCGCACTCGCGGCAGGAATCCACCATGCAGCCGACGCCGGCGTAGTCGCCAACCTTGAACTTCGTCACGCCGGCGCCGACGGCCTTCACGCGGCCGACGATTTCATGGCCCGGAACCATGGGGAAGATGCCCGGACCCCAGTCGTCCTGCGACTGGTGCAGGTCGGAGTGGCAAACGCCGCTATAGAGGATTTCGATGTGCACGTCGTTCTGGCCCACGTCGCGACGCGGGACCTTGAAGGGGGCGAGGGGCGCATTGGCGCGGGGTGCGGCGAATCCGCGGACTTCGAACATGGGGAGTCATCCTCTTCGTAGGGGGTGGTGCTATGGCCGCCAACGATAAAGACTCAACAATCCATTGTGCCAACGGGGATTCTGCAACGAACTGTTGAGTTATCCTTGACAATCATGCGCCCGGACAACCTTTCCCACCTCGCCGCCTTCGCCGCCGTCGCGCGCCATGCGAGCTTTCGCAAGGCCGGTGCCGAGCTGACCTTGACCACCTCGGCCATCAGCTACGCCATCCGCAACCTGGAAGAGCGGCTCGGCGTCATGCTGTTCCATCGCACCACGCGGAGCGTGTCGCTGACCGAAGCCGGGCAGCGCCTGCTGGAAAGGCTGGAGCCCGCGCTGGCCGACGTGGGCGAGGCGCTGGAGGAAATGAATAATTTCCGCGCCACGCCGGCGGGCACCCTGCGCATCAACATGCCCCGGGTCACCGCGCAACTGCTGTTGCCGCGATTGCTGCCGCGCTTCCTGGCCCTCTATCCGGACATCCAGTTCGAGGCGGTCGACAACGACGGGCTCATCGATATCGTGGCCCTCGGATTCGACGCGGGCATCCGTTTCCTGGAGCAGGTACCGGAAGACATGATCGCCGTGCCGATGGGCGGCGATCAGCGGGGTGCCTGCGTGGCGTCCCCGGAATACGTCGCACGGCACGGGATTCCAAAGCATCCGAACGATTTGTTCCAGCACGACTGCATCCGCTTCCGCTTTCCCAGCGGACGCCTCTACAAGTGGGAATTCGAGCAGGGACCGAAGAAACTCGAACTGGACGTGCGCGGACGCGTCACTTTCGGCGACCTGCGCCTGGCGCTCGACGCGGCCCTCGCCGGCATCGGCTTCACCCTGGTGCTCGACGAACAGGTGAGCGAACTCGTGGCGGAAGGGCGGCTGGCGCGGGTGCTTGAAGACTGGTGCCCACCGTATCCGGGTTTCATGCTGTATTACCCGCGGCAGAGGCGTGTCACGTCGGCGCTGCGGGCGTTCATCGAGTTCGTGCGCGAAGAACGCTCCGGATAATCCGCTTGGTACCCGTGCCCGAACTCTGACAGCGGCTTGGTTGAGATAATTCGAAATGCAAGAAAAGTGTGATGTATGTCACACTTTTCTTGCAGTCGGTGGTGGCATTCGCCGACTGTATCCCCTCCCTCTTTACCAGCGGACATCCTGTGATCGCGATTGACCGCGATCCGTGCACTCGTGCGTCCGTCGCACGCGGTGGGCGACAGGGTGCGCCGCTCATATGGATTTGGAATGAAATCGTCCCAGCAACACCAGACTCACGTTCGCAAGCTTCATTGGACCGGCGGCATCGCCATATCGCTCGCCGCAGCGTCGGGAACCACGGCGGCCGAAACCCGCCCAGGCAACGGCGTCTACGGCGGGCTCATCGGCGGCGTGGCATGGGGAACCACGCACGACATCACGCAGCGCGGCACGGCCCACGTCCGCGGCGAGCACGCTCTTCCCGGAATGAGAGACTTCGACCTGGTGGTGAACACCCAGGGTCGCGCCAAACAGAGGCGCAGCAAGATGTTCGGCGGCCACGTGGGTTATCGGTTCGACGTCCCCGTGTCTCGTCTCTCGCCTGCGATCGAGCTGGAGGGCATGCGCCTGGCACCGCGCCAGGATGCGAGCCTGGTCAATCCCGAGGCCTCGGGCGTGACGAATATCGGAACGTCGCCGGACCAGGCCTTGCTGGACGATCCGACCTCGATCGCCACCAAGAAGTACGGCGCCGGACTGCATCGTTTCTCCACCAGCATGCGCACGGATGTCGACATGCTGATGCTCAACGCCGTCCTCGCGTACCGCACGAACGGACGGTTCGAACCCTATATGGGGGTTGGCGTCGGCCTGGCGCTGGTAGAAGCACGCCGGGCCGTTTCCTACCAGACGAACCCATCGGGCCCGATCGAGGTGACCCCGGATACCGGTGAGCAAGTGAACCACTTCAATTCGCGAGACCGAGCGACCGACTTCGCCGTGGCATGGCAGGCGAAGTTGGGGCTTCGCGTGGCACTGACGGAACGCATCTCCGCATTCGTGGAATACCGGCTGATCCATGTGGGAGCAACGGATTTCACCTTTGGCAGCACGCGTTACGCGGGCCACGCTCCGACCGACCATTGGCGCGTGAAACACGCCGCAATGCGAACGTCGACCGGCCTGCTGGGTATCCAATACGCGCTGTAAAAACATCGGTACGGCATGGGCCCGCCTGCACCGCGGTGTGGGCGGGCTTATCGGCTGCCGGTGCCACTGCTGTGGCTAGGCGCAAGGGCCAGGCGTATCCTAGGGCGATGTTGCGTCGCACCACCGTGCGCGTGCCCCAACGTCCCCGAGCTTACCAATGACTTCTCCCTCACCCGCGTCAAACCCGGGCACGCCGCCCGTTCGTGCTCCCCACGTGGGCCTGGTGATCCTGGCCCTGGCCGTTGGCGGCTTCGCCATCGGTACCACCGAATTCGCGTCGATGAGCATGCTGCCGCTGTTCGCCCAGGGCCTCGGCATCGACGCGCCGACCGCCGGGCACACGATCAGTGCCTATGCACTGGGCGTGGTCGTGGGCGCGCCGATCATGACGGTGCTCGGTGCGCGCGTGCCGCGCCGCCGCCTGCTGCTCATCCTCATGGCGATGTTCACGGTGTTCAACGGCCTGACCGGTCTGTCGCCGAACTATCACTGGATGCTGGTGTTCCGCTTCCTGGCCGGGCTGCCGCACGGTGCCTACTTCGGTGTCGCGGCGCTGGTGGCCTCGTCGCTGGTGCCGGCGAACCGCCGCACGCGCGCCGTGGGGCAGATGTTCCTCGGCCTCACCATCGCCACGGTGGTGGGTGTACCGCTGGCGAACTGGCTCGGCCAGGCCGTTGGCTGGCGCTGGGCCTTCGCACTGGTGGCGCTGCTCGGCGTCGCGACGATGTCCGCGGTGGCCGCATTCGCGCCCGAAGTGCGTGCGGACGAGAACGCCAGTCCACTGCGCGAACTGGGGGCGCTGAAGCGTCCGCAGGTGTGGCTCACGCTCGGCATCGGAGCCATCGGCTTCGGCGGACTGTTCGCCGTGTACACGTATCTCGCCGACATCCTTCTCTCGGTTACGCACATGCCGCTGAGTACCGTGCCCTGGGTCATCGGTGTGTTCGGCATCGGTCTCACTGCCGGCAACATGATCGTGCCGGTATTCGCCGATCGCGCGCTCACGCGCACGGCCGGCATGCTGCTCGTATGGAGCACCGCGATGCTGGCGGCGGTACCGTTCACCGCAGGCAACGTGTGGGCGCTGGGACTGAATGTCTTCTTCATCGGCATCGGCGGTGCGCTCGGCACCGTGTTGCAGACGCGGCTGATGGACGTGGCTGGCGACGCCCAGGGGCTGGCTGCGTCGCTGAACCACTCGGCGTTCAATACCGCAAACGCGCTGGGTCCCTTCCTCGGTGGGCTTGCCATCGCGCACGGCTACGGCTGGACCTCCCCCGGTTGGGTCGGCAGCGTGCTTGCGCTCGGCGGCCTGAGCATCTGGGCCGTGTCGGTCACCGCGGACAGCCGCGAGCAGGGCGAGGCCGCCAAGTCGTACTGACGAGGCACGGACGACGCGGTAGAGTTTCCGCATGACCCAGACCGATACACCGACCGAACCCCTGCTGCGCCGTGCCGAACCCCGCGATGCCGCGGCCCTTGCGGAATTGATGGAGCGAACGTTCCGGCAGACGTTCGGCGCGTTCAACAGCGAGGCCGAAATGGCGGCGCATGGCGAGCGCCATTTCGGCGAGGCGATCCAGCAACGGGAAATCGGCGATCCGGACGTCGCGACCTTCGTCTGCACGGCGGTCGACGCTCTCATCGCCTTCGCACAGGTTCGCCAGGGCCACCGTCCCGCGGAAATCACGGGAACGAACCCCGTGGAAATCCACCGCATCTATGTGGACTCAGCCTTCCACGGCAAGGGCATCGCGCAACTGCTCATGGCGGCATGCCTCGACGAGGCGAGGCAGCGGAACGCGGATGCGATATGGCTTGGCGTCTGGGAGAACAACCCGAAAGCCACGCGTTTCTATGAAAAATACGGCTTCGCTACCGTGGGCGAGCACATCTTCCACGTGGGCGACGATCCGCAGCGCGACCTGCTGATGATGCGCGCGCTTTAGTTACTTGCCGATACAGAACGAACCGAAGATCGCGCCCAAGAGATCGTCGGACGAGTAGGCGCCGGTGATCTCGCCCAGTGCCTGTTGCGCATGGCGCAGTTCCTCGGCCGCAAGTTCCCCGGCGTGGCTGTCGTGCAAGGCATACGCCGCCCGGGCCAGGTGATCGCGTACCACTTCGAGCGCCACGACGTGGCGGCGGCGTGCGCTGAAGGCACCTTCGCCCGCACCTGCGGTGGCGAGATCCCTGAGCAAGGCGCGAAGCGCATCAAGGCCTTCGCCAGTACGGGCGGAAAGCCAGAGCGTTTCACGTTCGCCACGTGTCTCACGATGCGCTGCCGCCTGCGTGAGATCGATCTTGTTGATCGCGACGATGCGCATGGCATGTGACGGTGTGCCCGCGAAGAATGCCAGGTCATCTTCGGCATGCTCGACATCGGTCACGAGGAGCGCGACATCGCAGCGCTCGAGTTGCGCCCGTGCGCGGCGGATGCCTTCGCGTTCCACGATGTCGTCCGACTCGCGCAGCCCCGCCGTGTCCGCGAGTTCCAAGGTAGCGCCATCGATCGTGACCGACTCGCGCAGCACGTCGCGCGTGGTGCCCGGAATGTCGGTGACGATGGCGCGTTCCTGCCCCGCCAGCGCATTCAGCAGGCTGGACTTGCCAGCGTTGGGACGGCCGACGATGGCCACGGCGATGCCGTCGTTCAAGCGGACACCGCGTCGCGTTTCCACCAGCAGCGCATCGAGGTTCGCGCGTAGCGCCGCGAGCTTGTCGCCGATGACGGGATCGGCGAGGAAGTCGATTTCCTCTTCGGGGAAATCGATGGCGGCTTCGATGTGCACACGCAAGGCGATCAACTCGACGAGCAGCGCCTCCACGCGCGCGGAGAAAACACCTTCCATCGAACGCAGCGCGGCGCGCGCACCGGCCTCGGAGGTGGCGGCGACGACGTCGGCCACTGCTTCCGCCTGCGCCAGGTCGAGCTTGCCGTTGAGGAAGGCGCGTTCGGTGAATTCGCCGGGACGTGCGAGGCGGGCGCCGAGCGCAACCACGCGGCGAAGCAGGGCGTCGAGCAACACCGTGCTGCCGTGGCCTTGCAGTTCCAGCACATGTTCGCCGGTGTAGGACGCCGGTGCCGGAAAGTAGAGCAGGATGCCGCGGTCGATCAGATCGCCGCCACCGTCACGGAACGCGGCGAAGTGCGCGTGGCGTGGCGAGGGCTCGCGGCCGAGCATGTTGCGCGCGATGGAAGGAACCAGCGGGCCGGACACGCGAACGGCGCCGACACCCGCCGCGCCGGCGCCGGTGGCGATGGCCGCGATGGTGTCGTCGCCGTGGTTCATGCGTGACCTTCTATGGCTGGACGGCGCGTCCTTCGACGCGCCGTCCGGATGATCAGGCCGTCTTGGCCTTGAGGTCGGCCTTGTCGACGCTGCGGTTGATCCACCACTGCTGGAGCAGGCTGGTGGCACCGTTCACCGTCCAGTAGAGCACGAGGCCCGCCGGGAAGAAGGCGAAGAACACGCCGAAGATCAGCGGCATCACCTTCATCATCTTGGCCTGGGTCGGATCCATGCCCGCGGTGGGCATCATGCGCTGCGTGAGCAGCGTGACCAGGAAGTACAGCACCGGCAGCACGTAGAGCGGGTCGGGCGCCGAGAGATCGTGGATCCAGCCGACGAACGGCGCCTGGCGCAGTTCGATGGACTCGGACAGGACGCGAAGCAGGCCGATAAAGATGGGGAAGGTGATGAGGATGGGCAGGCAGCCCGCCATCGGATTCACCTTCTCCTTCTTGTATAGCTCCATCATCGCCTGCTGCATCTTCATGCGGTCGTCGCCGTAACGCTCCTTGAGCGCGGCGACGCGCGGCTGCAGCTTGCGCATGCGCGCACCCGAGCGGAACTGCGCATCGGTGAGCTTGAACAACGCGGCCTTGATGAGCAGCACGAGCAGGATGATGGCCACGCCCCAGTTGCCGCTGATGGCGTGCAGCTGCGACAGCAGCCAGTGCAACGGCTGGGCGATGATGGTCAGCCAGCCGTAGTTGCTGGTGAGTTCGAGGCCCGGCGCGATGACGTCGAGCGTGCCCTGCAGCTTGGGGCCGACGTACAGGCGCGCGACGCTGTCGGCGCTCTGGCCCGGCGCCACCTGGATGGCGGGACCGAACGCGCGCACGAGGTAACGCGGCGTGGCGGTGTTGGGGTCGACGATGTTGCTGCTGTAGGTCACGCTCTGGTCGGCCTGCGGAATCCAGGCGACGAAGAAGTAGTGCTGCAGCATGCTGACCCAGCCGCCGGTGATCTGGCGGTTGAGCGGCTTCTTGCCGAAGTCGTCGAAGTGCAGCGACTCGAACTTGTTGTCCGGGCTGTACCACGCGGCACCGAAGAAGCTGTGCTGCTCCGGATCGGTGTAGGCCTTGAGCCAGCTCGCCTTGGGTGCCGGCACGCGCTGCAGCTGCTGGTATGCGTTGCCCGACCAGGCAGCGGTCGAACCGTTCTCGATGCGCTGGTCGAGGTCCACCACATAGTTGGTGCGGTTGAGCGTATAGCGCTTCACCACCTTCACGCCGGACGGATCGGTCCACGTGAGGTCGAGGCTCGCCGACTTCTGGCCGTCGGCCAGCGTGACGTCGGTCTTGTCCGCATGGAAGAGGGCGCGATGGTCGGGCGCGGCACCGGTGCTGCTGACCAGGCCGTTCTGTGCCGCGAAGAAGTGTGCCGGGTCATCGTTGAGCAGGCGGGCCGGCGGCGGATTCGGATCCTTCTTCGTGACCGGGTCTTTCGGATACGCGAGCAGTTCGGAACGCACGATGCTGCCGCCGCGGGTATCGATCGTCAGGCGCAGCACATCGTTCGACAGCGTGACCAGTTCGCCCTTGCCGTCGGCCGGGGCTGCCGTCTCGTTCGGCACCGTGGCGGGCGCGGCGGAGCCGGGCACGCTGCCGTCCGTGTTCGCCTTGCCTGCGCCGGCGGCCGCATCGGTCTGCGCGGCGGGCGTCGGGGCAACCGGTTGGGGGCCGTAGTCCTTCTCCCACTCCGTCCACAGCAGGTACGCCACGAACATGAGCGCGAAGAAGAGGAGCGTGCGCGTTTGATTCATTGCTTAGGCCAGATCCGAAGGGGAGCCACGGCCGGCTGGCCGGGAAGGCGGGAAGAAGAACGGTGAGGTCAACTCGCGATTGTGCCGTCGGCACCCTCGCGCTTCAACGGCCGGATACGGCGGAACAGGCCATCGAGCTCGGCCAGGAGGACGGCACCCGGCTCGCCGACGGCGCAGTCGCGGGCCATGACGAGAATGTCGACCGCCGGCAGCGCGGGCCGCGCACGGCGAAATGCCTCGCGCGCCAGACGCTTGATCCGGTTGCGATCGACGGCACGCTTGGAGCACCGCTTGGAGATGGCCAGGCCGAGCCGGGCGGTGCCGGCGTCGTTGTTTCCGAAGCGCAAAAGAAAACAGCGGCCGCCGAGGCGACCGCTGACTGTTCGCAATGCGGCGAAGTCGGCGGCGCGGCGTAACCGCGCATCGCGCGGCAAGGCGGCGGCGCGCACGACAGGCGAGCCGCTTACGGGATCAGGCGCTTGCGACCCTTCGCGCGACGGGCGTTGATGATCTTGCGGCCGTCGGCGGTGGCCATGCGGGCGCGGAAGCCGTGCGTGCGGGCACGCTTGAGCTTGCTGGGCTGGAAAGTACGCTTCATGGCGCTACATCCGGATGAAGAGGGAAAAAGGCCCGAAAGTATGCGTGACATTCCGTAAGACTGTCAACCGCTTGGGCGAACGACGACACAGGGGCTTCGCGACGACCGGGAGCCCGAGGCGGGGGCGGAACACTGGTAGACTTCGTCGTCCACCCCGCGCGCACGCGCCCCTGCTGTGGCAAGAATACCCGATGAGTGATCTCTGGAGGCGCTGTCTCGAGCGTCTTGAAGGCGAGTTGACGTCCGAGGACGTCCATACCTGGCTGATGCCGTTGCAAGCCAGGGAGGACGGGCACGGCCTGTTCCTTTACGCGCCCAACCCCTATTCGCTGGACACGGTGCGCGAGCAGTACCTGGACAAGATCCAGTCGATCGTCGAACACCTGAGCGGCCGCAACCTGCCCGTTCGCCTGGAAGTAGGCTCGTCCGGCACCCGGCCGGCACCGGGCCGCCCGGCGTCGTCCATGGCGCCAAGCCCCGCCCACGCCGCGCCGCGCATGGCGGAGCCGGCGCACGAGCCGCCGCACGTGCACAACCTCGATCCGCACTACACGTTCGAAACCTTCGTCGAAGGCAAGTCGAACCAGCTGGGCAAGGCCGCCGCCATGCAGGTGGCCATGAACCCGGGCCGTGCGTACAACCCGCTGCTGCTCTATGGCGGCACCGGCCTCGGCAAGACCCACCTCATGCACGCCGCCGGCAACATGCTCATGCAGAACAATCCGGGCGCGAAGGTGCTTTACCTTCGTTCGGAGCAGTTCGTCAGCGGCATGGTGAAGGCGCTGCAGCAGAAGAACATGGACGACTTCAAGCGTCGCTTCCGTTCCGTGGATGCGCTGCTTATCGACGACATCCAGTTCTTCGCCGGCAAGGACACGACGCAGGAGGAGTTCTTCCACACCTTCAATGCGCTGTTCGAGGCGAAGCAGCAGATCATCCTCACCTGCGACCGCTACCCGAAGGAACTCGACAAGCTCGAGCCGCGCCTCAAGTCGCGCCTGGGCTGGGGCCTCTCGGTGGCGATCGAGCCGCCCGACTTCGAAACCCGCGCCGCCATCCTGCTCTCCAAGGCGGCGGAGAAGGACATGGAAGTGTCCGAGGACGTGGCGATGCTGCTGGCCAAGCGCATCCGGTCCAACGTGCGCGACCTCGAGGGCGCGCTCAACACGCTCGCGGCGCGCGCCAACTTCTATCGCAAGCCGATCACCACCGACTTCGCCGAAGAAACCCTGCGCGACCTGCTGAACACGCATGCCCAGGCCGTCACGGTGCCGAACATCCAGAAGACGGTGGCCGATTACTACCAGGTGCGCCTGTCCGACCTGCTCTCCAAGCGCCGTGTGCGCTCGCTGGCGCGTCCCCGGCAGGTGGCCATGGCCCTGTCCAAGGAGCTGACCGAGCACAGCCTCCCGGAGATCGGGGAGGCCTTCGGTGGTCGCGACCACACGACGGTGCTGCACGCCTGCCGGACGATCCGCGGTTTCTGCGAGAAAGACGTACGCATGCGCCAGGACTGGGAGCAACTCATACGTATATTGACGGGCTGAGAAGCTGTGGATAATAGGTGGATGGACGGAGGACGGTTTCGAGGCCCGAAGTTATCCACAAGGCACCCACACGAAACCGCGTGTTCAAGCCAGTCGATATCTTGAATCAAGCTTTTGAAACAAAACGTGTTTTCGGGCTTGTCAAGATATCCACCGGCCCAACAACTACCACTAATAAAATCTTAAAAACTTAAAAGCAGGAGTAGGGGACGCATGCAATTCAGCATCCAGAGGGAAGTACTGCTCAAACCCCTGCAGCAGGTGGTGGGCGTCGTGGAACGCCGCCAGACGCTGCCCGTGCTGGCCAACCTGCTGGTTCGCGCCTCCGGTAGCGAGGTGTCCTTCACCGGTACCGACCTCGAAGTGGAGATGATCGCCACCACGGCCGCCGACGGCGTGCAGGAAGGCGAGATCACCATCCCCGCCCGCAAGCTGTTCGACATCGTTCGCGCGCTTCCCGATGGCGCGAAGATCGACGTCAAGTTGAACGGCGAGCGCATCGCGCTGAATGCGGGCCGCAGCCGCTTCACGCTGGCCACGCTGCCCTCCAGCGAATTTCCGACCATCGACGAAATCGAACTCGTCGAGCGCGTCACGCTGCCGGAAGAAGTGCTGCGCGACCTGATGGACCGCACCGCCTTCGCCATGGCGAACCAGGACGTGCGTTACTACTTGAACGGCATGCTGCTGGATCTCCAGGAGCACACGCTTCGCTGCGTGGCCACCGACGGCCACCGCCTGGCGCTCAAGGAAACCAAGCTGGAGAGCTCGGTCTCGGCTCGCCGCCAGATCATCATTCCGCGCAAGGGCGTGAACGAACTGATCGGCCTGTTCGAATCGGGCGAAGGTTCGGTGGAGCTCGAGTTCGGCCGAAACCACCTGCGCGTGCGGCGCGGCGGGGTGGTGTTCACCTCCAAGCTGATCGACGGGCGTTTCCCGGACTACGAAGCGGTGATCCCGCTCGGGGCCGACAAGACAGCCACGATCGAGCGCGACGTGCTGCGCAGCGCCTTGCAGCGCGCGGCCATCCTCTCCAACGAGAAGTACCGCGGCGTGAAGCTGGAACTCACCCCGGGCCGCATCAAGATCGTCGCGCACAATCCGGAGCAGGAAGAAGCCCAGGAAGAGGTGGAAGCCGAGACGGTCGTGGACGACCTGGCAGTGGGTTTCAACGTGGGTTACCTGCTGGACGCCCTCGGTGCCCTCCGTGGCGAGAAGGTGCGCATCAACCTGCGCGACGCCCAGTCGAGCTGTCTGTTGCAGGAAGAGGGCAACGACGAGGCCCGTCACGTGGTGATGCCGCTTCGTCTCTGACGGCGAACCACGCTAAAGTGGGGCCCCACGACGCCGGGATGTCTCAGACACCCCGGCGTTTCTCGTTCTGGATTGGCCAGGGAACCTGATGAAGTTCGAGTTGCTGCGGATCGCCGGACTGCGTTGCCTGGAGCAGGTGTCGGTGACGCCGGCTGCCGGGATCAACGTGTTCGTCGGCCCGAACGGCGCCGGCAAGACCAGCGTTCTGGAAGCTGCCTACCTGCTTTCGCACGGAAGATCGTTCCGCGCCGGCTCTCGCGATGTGCTGCTGAAGCGGGGTGCCGCGGCGCTTTCGGTGTATGCCGAGGTGCGCAAGGCCGACGGTGGCCTCCGCCGGTTGGGCTTGGGAAGGGAAGGCGGCCGTTGGCAGGCGAGGGTGGATGGAGATTCCGCGGCGTCCCTGGGTACTTTGGTTCAGGAATGCGCCGTAGTGTGTTTCGAGCCCGGCTCTCACGATTTGATCGCCGGCCCGTCCGATGAGCGCCGACGCTACCTCGACTGGGGTTTGTTCCACGTGGAACATGGATTCGTGGGCCAGTGGCGCCGTTACCAGCGTGCACTGAAGCAACGCAATTCGCTTCTGCGGCAGGGCGGGAACCCCGACCCCGCACTTCTTGAGCCCTGGGAGGCGGAACTCGCCTCAGCGGGGGAAGGCATCACGAGCTATCGGCGGGACTACCTCTCCCGGGTGCTGCCGCACATTCAGGGTTTCATGGGGAACGTGCTGCCCGAACTGGGGCCGTTTTCCATTAAGTATCGTCCCGGGTGGGATGAGATGTCCGATCTCGCACATACCTTGGCGGAACGCAGGCAGCGAGACCTGGCACGAGGCCATACGACCGTCGGCCCCCACCGCGCCGACTTTTCGGTGGCCTTCGAGCAGGCGCCTCTTCGTGAACATCTATCGCGAGGCCAGGAGAAGCTCTGTGCTCTCGCGTGCCTCTTGGGCCAGGCCTCCCTCCATGCCGAAATCCGCGGAGAATGGCCTGTCGTCTGCCTCGACGACCTTGCATCCGAGCTCGATCGTACCCATCAAGAGTGGGTTGTGGGGCAACTCTTAGGGCGCGACGCCCAGGTTTTCGTGACCGGCACAGAGGTTCCTTCGGCCCTTGCCGATCAACCCGTTGCGATGTTCCACGTGGAACAGGGTGCCGTCACAGCTTTGCTATAATCGACCGACTGTCCCGAGGCCTTTCCGCGCCACTCGGGGCCGCACTCTGGCGCCATCACCGGGCATCGCATGAACGAACCTCTCGATCCGACCACGAACTCGAACGCCTACGATTCCGGCAGCATCAAGGTCCTGAAGGGTCTCGACGCCGTCCGTAAGCGCCCCGGCATGTATATCGGCGACACCGATGACGGCACTGGCCTTCATCACATGGTGTTCGAGGTGGTGGACAACGCCATCGACGAGGCCCTGGCCGGGTACTGCGACTACGTCAAGGTCACGATTCACCAGGACGGCTCGGTCGGTGTCGACGACAACGGCCGCGGCATCCCGGTGGATATGCATCCGGAAGAGGGCAAGTCCACCGCCGAGGTGGTGATGACCGTGCTCCATGCGGGCGGCAAGTTCGACGCCAACTCCTACAAGGTGTCCGGCGGCCTGCACGGCGTCGGCGTGTCTGTCGTGAACGCCCTCAGCCAGAAGCTGTGGCTGACGATCTGGCGCGACGGCAAGGAGTACCGCCAGGAATACGCCCATGGCGAACCTCTGGCCCCGATCGCCGCGGTCGGCGACGCGAACCGCCGCGGCACCCTGGTGCGCTTCCTGCCCAGCCCGGCCACCTTCACCAGCAACATCGAGTTCCACTACGACATCCTGGCGAAGCGCCTGCGCGAGCTGGCCTTCCTCAATTCCGGCGTCACTATCGAGCTGGTGGACGAGCGGAACGACCGCAAGGACATCTTCGCGTACGAGGGCGGCATCAAGTCGTTCGTGCAGCACCTGGCCCAGCTGAAGACCGCGTTGCATCCCAACGTGATCAGCTTCAGCTCGTTCTCCGAAGGCATCACCGTCGAAGTGGCGATGCAGTGGACGGACGCGTACCAGGAAACGATGTTCTGCTTCACCAACAACATTCCGCAGCGCGACGGCGGCACCCACCTCACGGGCTTCCGTGCGGCGCTGACCCGCACGCTGCAGAGCTACATCGAGAAGGAAGGCCTGGCCAGGAACGCGAAGGTCGGCCTCTCCGGCGACGACATGCGCGAAGGCCTGATCGCCGTGCTCTCGGTGAAGGTGCCGGACCCGAAGTTCTCGTCGCAGACCAAGGACAAGCTGGTCTCCAGCGAGGTGAAGACGGCGGTGGAGCAGGTCGTCAACGACAAGCTCGCCGAGTTCCTCCTGGAGCATCCGGCCGAAAGCAAGGCCATCGCCTCCAAGGCCGTGGACGCCGCCCGCGCCCGCGAAGCGGCCCGCAAGGCGCGCGAGATGACTCGCCGCAAGGGCGCGCTGGACATTGCCGGCCTGCCGGGCAAGCTCGCCGACTGCCAGGAAAAGGATCCCGCGCTTTCCGAACTGTTCCTGGTGGAGGGTGACTCCGCAGGCGGCTCCGCGAAGCAGGGCCGCAATCGCCGTACCCAGGCCGTGCTGCCGTTGAAGGGCAAGATCCTCAACGTGGAGAAGGCCCGCTTCGACAAGATGATTTCCTCCGCCGAAGTCGGCACGCTGATCACCGCGCTTGGCACGGGTATCGGCAAGGAGGAGTACAACCCGGACAAGCTGCGCTACCACCGCATCATCATCATGACCGACGCGGACGTGGACGGCTCGCACATCCGCACGCTGCTGCTCACCTTCTTCTACCGCCAGATGCCGGAGCTCATCGAGCGCGGGCACGTCTACATCGGCCTGCCGCCGCTGTACAAGGTGAAGCAGGGCAAGCAGGAGATGTACATCAAGGACGACACCGTCCTGAACGACTACCTCATCGCCAGTGCGGTGGACAACGCCTCACTGACGCCGGAAGAGGGTGCGCCGGCCATCGATGGCGTGGCGCTCGAAAAGCTCCTGCGCGATTACCAGACGGCGCTGGATCAGATCCAGCGGTTGAGCCATCGCTTCGACGTGGCCGTGCTCACCGCCATGATCGAGCATGCCCCGATGGTGGATGGTCATTGGAGCGACGCCGCCGGCATGCAGGCCTGGCTGGACGGCCTCGCCCGGCGTCTCAGTGCCAGCGGGCTCGGCAAGCCCACGTACGCCCTCCGCTTCCGCGCTGCGCTCAATGAGCAGGGTGCGGCGATCGAAGTGGAGCGCATGCAGCATGGCCTGAGCCACACGTGGATCATGCCGCAGGCGTTCTTCGCCGGCACCGAGTTCCGTGCCATCCAGTCGATCGCGCAGCAGCTCTCGCAATTGGGCCTGCAGGCGGGCGCCGTGGTTCGCCGCGGCAACGGCTCGCGCGGCGTGCTTTCGTTCGCCGACGTACGCAACTGGCTGCTCGACGAAGCGAAGAAGGGCCGCACCATTCAGCGCTTCAAGGGCCTGGGCGAAATGAATCCCGAGCAGCTGTGGGAAACCACGGTGAACCCGGAAACGCGCCGCATGCTGCAGGTGGGCATCGAGGACGCCGTTGCCGCCGACCAGATGTTCTCGATGCTGATGGGCGAAGCCGTCGAACCGCGCCGCGACTTCATCGAATCGAACGCATTGAAGGTGGCCAACCTCGACGTCTGATGGCGATCGAGGTCGATAGTGCTCCGTTCAAGTTATGAGATCACGGGATTAGGGCGGGAGGAAAGAGGAACGTCCCGCTTCGGGTTACCAAGGTGAATTCGGGCGGCTCGTAATCAGGTGTCCCCTCGGGCTCGAATGGAGCAGGCCGTATGGGACTCAACGGAATGGAAACCTCGAATTCACCCAAGAATTTGCCTTCCTCGGTTCTGGTTACCTGAAGCCGCCCCTTTGATGCGCTGAAACGCACATATCGCGTAGTCCCATATTCGCTCAAATCATGGCCGATCCCGTAGTTACAGTGGAAAGTGTTTCTCACGGGACTCGGGCCGATCGCGTACTCCCCCACGGGGTCGAACTCCCCGGGGGGAATGTGCAGCGGCAGGTGGACGGACAAGCCCAATGACTCGACGAGCGCAAGCCCCGTGGGTCCCGGACCGTTCCAGCCTCCTGGACTCATGCCACCATACCAATGCAGGCTCCACGTGCCTTCCGGCGGAAAGAGGTGGAAGTACGTCCACATTTCGTTTGCCTGGAACTCTCGGACTCTGTTATCTGGCACCGAGAAGATTGCCTTTACAACACCTTCGGGATGTTGCTTCGAAGATCGCTTCCCCGGATGAGGTAGAAGCCAGTTTCCCAACATATCATCCGTTTGCCGGGAAGACAGAACCTCGTCGTACGTCCTTTCCATGACCGCTCCTTGACGTGTTCGCACACACCGCTAAAAGGCCGGTGTGCGTCATTGTCGCCAAGGGCGCGCCAGTACCAAATAAAGCTTTCGATGTAGGTGTGTCGACACAATCGATGCTGCCACCGGGGGGTGCTACGGGCATGCCGCTTACGGGCTACGTCTCAGGTTCATGCCTCCCAGGGAAGAATGTCTGATGCACCTGTGAACCGGTTCCGTGTGCACTGCACGCGTTTCTTGAGCGCCGTCACAATTTCGATGAACGTGGATAAAAATGGCGTTTTCAAGGCAACCTTTTACCTACAAATAGGTAAGCGCCAACATTCTTCTAACAAGTCATTGTTTTGACTCTCATTTTTTCTTGCACTGCGACTTGTTCTTAGGAATCGAATCAGGGTAACCTCTGTAGTCCCCCGGAGAGCCGCCTTGTGCGGTGACTCCTACAACCGAGGTCATTCAATGAAACAGGGTTCCCTCAGCAAGTTCGCGCTCGCCACGGCCATCGCACTTTCCCTCGTCAGCGGTGCATCGATCGCTCGCGACTCCAAGCCTCAGGAAAAGAAAGAAGCGCTGTACCCGAATGCGACGCGTGCGGAACCCAAGCTCGACCTCAAGAGCGAGAAAGACCAGAAGGCCCTGAACGAAGGTCTGGACGCCGCCAACAACGGCGAGAAGGACAAGGCCCTGCAGATTCTGCAGCCGCTGGCCGACGGTTCGGGCACCAGCAGCAAGTACGCCCAGGCGCTGGCCCTCCAGGGCATCGCCAACATGAAGTACAACGACGGCGACATCAAAGGCGCCATCGCTACGCTCAAGCAGGCGCTCGATATCGGCGTGATGCCGAACGACACCTACTTCCAGCTGAAGTACATGTACACGCAGTTCCTCGTTGCCGACGAGCAGTACGCTCCGGCGCTGCAGTCGTTGCAGGAGTGGCGCAACGAAGGCAAGAAGGAAACCGCCGATTCCTACGGCCTCGAAGGCAACATCGATTACCGCCTCGAGAAGTATCCGGAAGCGATCGCCGCGATCACCAAGGCCAAGTCCATGCCGGACGCGAAGCCGCAGGGTTCGTGGGACCAGATCCTCGCCGCCAGCTATGCCGAGACGGGCCAGGGCGACAAGGCCGCCGCGCTCGCGACCGAAGCGCTGCAGAAGAATCCGAACGACGCCACAGCCATCAACAACGCCGCCTCGTCGCTCATCCAGGCACAGAAGTATCCGGAAGCCATCCAGCTCCTCGAGAAGGCCCGCAGTGCCGGCGCCTTCAAGGACGAGAAGCAGTACGTGAACCTCGCCAAGGTCTACCTCATCGACGGCCAGGATCACACCGAGCGCCAGGCGTCGAACGCCGGCAAGGCTGCCGCGGTGCTGAAGGAAGGCTTCGACAAGGGCGTGGTGCAGAAGTCGGGCGAGAACTACAACCTGCTCGGCGACTCGTACGTCACCGGCGACGACATGAAGAACGCGCTCGCTGCGTATCAGGAAGCTGCCAAGGTCGCCACGAACGGCGAGCCGGCGCTGAAGGTCGCACGCGTGCAACTCCAGGAAAACCAGTACGCCGCCGCTGAAAAGTCGGCGACGGATGCCATCAGCAAGGGTGTGCAGCATAAGGGCCAGGCCTACATGCTGCGTGCGGAAGCCAAGCGTGGTCAGAAGAACAAGCAGGGTGCCATCGCGGACATGAAGCTCGCGGCCCAGGACCCTGAAACGTCTGCCAAGGCCAATGCCTGGTTGAAAACCGCAGGTACCGGCAAGTAAACGCTTGTAAAGACCCGGAAGGGGGGGATATGAATCGTTATAAATCCTCCCTTCAGGTGCTATACAAACGCTATATGCTGGTGTAACTTGCATATCTTTCCGCTTGCAGAAACCTGCGTTTTCGGCATTGTCAAGCCGTCAACGCCGGACGAGCAGTGCGGGCTCACTTCCGCTTGATTAGCTCTTGATAGTGACTGATGGCCTCAAGTAACGAATCAACCGGCCAAGCGCCGTTCAGTTGGGGGCGCACAAGTGCGTTGGCAGTAGCCATCGCGCTGCACTCGTTCGCCTTCCTGCTGCTGGTCGCGCCCATGGCGCCGCCCAAGACGCAGGAAAAGCAGAAAGAGAAGGTCGTGCAGGTCGATTTCATCTGTCTCTTATACACATCT
>NZ_JBNDHZ010000049.1:0-32386 GCF_056755355.1 Luteibacter sp. HAY1-4A | reverse complement strand
TGGGAGCCGGCTATGCCGGCGATCCCGCGGCAGCGGGCAAGCCAGCGGCGAGCACCCATCGCCGCTGAAGCGGCTCCCACACGTGGGACCGAATGAACCTGTGGGAGCCGGCTATGCCGGCGATCCCGCGGCAGCGGGCAAGCCAGCGGCGAGCACCCATCGCCGCTGAAGCGGCTCCTACACAAAGCGGCCTTCATAAATCTTCAGACGGGTTTCAGGCGCTTCAGGCGCGGCTCCGTTCCACTCAGGCTCCCCCTAACGGAGCCGATGCCATGCGCCATACCTTCCATACTCTTGCTGTCTCGATCGCCCTCGCGGCGGCGTTGCCCGCCGTCGCCGGAACCTATCGTCCGCCCGCGCAGGCCGACGACGGCTGGGCCGTGGCCGATGCCGGCAAGCTCGGCTGGAACACGACGAAGCTGACCACCCTGGAAGACAAGATCGCCGACGGCGGCTACAAGAAGATCACCAGCGTCCTCGTGGCCGATCACGGTCACCTCGTCTACGAGCACTACTTCAACGACGGCTCGCCGGACCTGCTGAACGACGTGCGTTCGGCGAGCAAGAGCCTCACGGCCATGCTGGTGGGGGCGGCCATCCAGCGGGGCGCGATACGTGACGTAAAGGCTCCCGTGTACGCGTTCTTTCCGGATATCCCCATCGAGCATCCGGACCCGCGCCGCGCCACCATCACCCTGGAAGACCTGCTCACCATGAGCTCGATCCTGGAGTGTGACGACGAGAATTCATTCTCGTCGGGCAACGAGGAACGGATGTACGTGAGCGAGCGCTGGCTGGACTTCGCCCTGAACCTGCCGATCCGCGGCTACGCGCCCTGGGTGAGCCGGCCGAAGGACTCCCCGTATGGCCGCACGTTCTCCTACTGCACGGCCGGCAGCTTCCTCGCCGGCGCCGTCGTGGAGCGGGCAACGAAGAAGCCGCTGGCCGCCTTCGCCCACGAGGCGCTGGAAACCCCGCTTGGCATTTCGAAAGTGAAATGGAACGTGTCGAACGAAGGTATCGGCATGGGTGGCGGCGGCACGCGCTACCGTTCGCGGGATCTCGCGAAGCTGGGCCAGCTCGTCGCCGACGGCGGCCGCTGGAAAGGGAAGGCCGTGCTGCCTTCCGCATGGGTGCACGCGATGCTGACACCGCACGCGCAAGCCCGCGACGACGCGGATTACGGCTACCTCTGGTGGCAGTTCCGCTTCCCCGTCCACGGTGTGGAGACGAAGGTCTGGGCGATGGGCGGAAATGGAGGCAACTACGTCTTCGTGCTGCCGGAACGCGGGTTGGTGGCAGTGATCACCAGCCAGGCATTCAACCAGGGCTACGCGCATCCCCAGTCGCAGGCAATCTTCCGCGACATCGTGCTCGACGCACTGCCGTGACCTACTTGTGGGAGCCGGCTATGCCGGCGATCCCGCAGTGGCGGGCACTCTCGCGAGACCCTATCGCCGCTGAAGCGGCTCCCACAGGACTCTACCGTGTGCCCGAAGCGAGCAGTTCCTTGGGGCACCACGGCGCCGTCAGCACCCGTTCGCGTTCGGCGGCCACGCGGCGGTCGATGGCGTCGGTCACCGCGGTGAAGCCGGGGTCGGCAGTCAGCGATGCGAACAGCGGTGAGGCGCGGAGATAGCCCGCATCTCGCCAACCCTTGTCCACGGCATCCGACAACGCCGCCAGTGCACCGCGCCGGTCGTGCGCGGCCTCCAGCAACAGGGCGAGTTCCAGGCGGCTGCCCGGCCAGGGATCGCTCGGTACCGCCGCGCGCGCCATGGCGGTCCGTTCGCGCAGCCATGCGGGATCCATGGGTGCCTCGCCGTGCAGAATCGCCAGCGTGGTGGGCAGCGTGGCCGAAGGGCGCAGGGCCTTCGCTTCCGCAAAGGCCTTCGCGGCTGCGGCCCGGTCGCCGCGACGCAGCGCCAGCTCACCTTCCAACTGCGCCAGTTCCGCCCGGGCCGTGCCGCGGCGCCGCGCCTCGGCGAGTGCCGCGGCCGCTTCGTCGAAACGCTTCTGCGCGAAGAGGAAGGCGGGCCATCCGATGTTGGCGAAAACATTGTCGGGCGACAGGTCGAACACGTGCCGATAGCGGCCCTCCGCAGCAGCGGTGAAGCCCAGCAATTCGTATTCGCGCGCGATCTGCACCTCACGGAAGCGCACCCTGGACGGATCGCCACGCATGTCCAGGTTCGCGTGCAGTGCGTCGGCCAGGCGCCCCTGCTCCTGGTAGAGGTATGCCGCCGACGAGCGCGTGGCATCGTCGGACGGGTCGAGGCGCACGGCGCGTTCATAGGCCGCGATGGCGCCGGGAATGTCGCCGAGGCAGTCCCGCGCATAGCCGAGCGCGGACCATGCGCCGGCGCTGTCCGCACGAACGGAAACGGCGCGTGTCGCCAGGCGTAGCGCGTCGCGCGCGTCGTCGGGTCCAGTGTTATAGAGGCACGTGCGTGCCGCGCGCGTCCGGCTCGCACCTGCGAGGGCGTCGACGTCGTCGGGGGCTTCGCGCAACGCACGATCGTAAAGCGCGAGGGCACGTTCGTTGTTGTCGCGCTGGCCCATCGCGCCGTACCAGCGCGCGCGTTCCAGGATCTCGTGTTGCGCGGTGACCGCCGGCTTCTGTTCGCGCGCAAGGAAGCCCACGCCGATCGCCGCGGCGGCGAGCACGGCCACCGCCGCGACGGCCGGCCAGAGAGTGCGGTGTCGCGGCACCTCGTCGGATACCGGTACCGGCGGCGCTCCCAACTGGTAACCCCGGCTACGTACCGTGCGCACGTAGCGGGGCTGGCGCGCGTCGTCGCCCAGCGCCTGGCGGAGCAGGCGCACGCGCTGGGTCACCGTTTCCTCGTTCACCACTGCCGGCGCCCAGACTTCCGCCATCAGCTCGTCGAAGCCGACCACGCGGTCGCCGCGTTCGACCAGGCAGGCGAGCAGCCGGAAGCTCAGGCCCGTCACGTCCAACGGCACGCCGTCGCGCTCGACCCGCTGGCGCGCGAGATCGATCGTGAGGTCGAGCAGGCGGTAGCGGCCGGCGCCGGGCACCGCGTCAACCGCCGGCGGGCAGGAACAGCAGGAGGGCGATGCCGAGCGCGATGCGATAGATGGCGAACGCGGTGAAGCGATGCGAACGGATGTAGCCGAGCAGCCATTTCACGGCGACGAAGGCCACGATGGTGGACACGACGAAGGCCACGGCCAGGCCGGTCCAGTCCTCGCCGGCCGCGCCGCCGCCACGCACGGTCTTCAGCAATTCATACCCGGAGGCGGCGTACATCGTGGGAATGCCCACGAGGAACGCGAACTCCGTGGCCGCGGCGCGATTGTTCGTACCGGCGAGCATGGCGATGAAGATCGTGGCGGCGGAGCGAGACGTGCCGGGAAACACGCCGGCCACGATCTGCGCGAGGCCGACCAGGATCGCCACCTTCCACGAGATGGCCGCGTGGTCGGGCCGGTTCGCCGCGAACTTCTCCGCAAGCAGCATCCACACGCCACCGATGACGAGCGCCCAGGCGATGGGCGTGACGGTCTCGGGCAGCTTGAAGCCCAGCTTGGACACCACCAGGCCGAGCACGGCGGTGATGAGGAACGCGACGGCCAGCTTCATCACATAGTCGCGCGTTTCCGGGCGGCGCCAGTTCTTCACCATGCTCCACAGCGTGCGCCAGTAGATGAAGGTGACGGCGAGGATCGCGCCCGCCTGGATGGCGACGTTGAAAAGGTCGGAACGCGCGCCGAGCCAGCGTTCGGCGATGAGCAGGTGGCCCGTGCTGGAAATGGGCAGGAACTCGGTGATCCCCTCGACGATACCGAGGAGGATGGCGCTGAGCAGGTCGTTCACGTGGCGGGGATTCCTTGGGGGACGACGCCATAGCTTAGCCCGTGGCCCCCTCGCCCCGTCACGCATTGCCCACGCGGGGCGCTGATATGTTCGTCCGGACGCGGCGAACGGACGCGATATTCCGCTCGATCGCAAGAATTCTCGAACGGACTTGCCATGGTGCCAGACCCTTCTCCACCGGGCCGCCGGCTGCGCGGTCCGCGCGCCGCCGCCGTTGCCTTGGCGCTGCTGCTCGGCGCTTGCGCCCCGCCCGTGCGCCCGCCCGCGTTCGCGCCGCGCGAGGACGTGCCGGTGTCCGGCCTGCCCGTCGGCAAGGCCGGCTGGCCAGCGCCCGAATGGTGGCGGCGGTATCGGGACCCGCAACTCGATCGCGTCGTGGCGATGGCCATGCGTGGCTCGCCCGACATGGAACAGGCGGAAGCCCGGTACCGCTCGGCCTTGCGGGCGGTCGATACCGCGCGTGCCGAACTGAATCCGCAGGTGCGCGGCCTGATCAATGGCGGCCATGGCTACAGCGACGTGGACGTGCGCGGCGAAGTGCCCGGGGCACCGGGCAACGCACAAGGCTTCCAGCTGAATCCCGGGCACAGCTGGAGCAACAGCGGCGCGGCCGGCGCGCTCGCCACCTGGGACCTCGACCTGTGGGGCAAGCAGAAGGACGCGGTCGCCGCCGCGGTGGGCCAGGCGCGCGCCGCCGAGGCCGAACGTGCCGCGGCCGCCACCTCCCTGCAATACAACGTCGCCAATACGTATTTCGACTGGCAGGCGCAGCAGGCGCGGCTCGCGGTGGCGCGGCACGCCGCCGCTTCCGCCGCGGCATATCGCGACCTGGTAGCGCTGCGGGTCGAGCACGGCCTGGATGACCCCACCGCCCTCGATCAAGCCGACGGACGGTTGGCGGGGATGCGCCGTGCGACAGCCCAACTGGAAGGCGCCGCCAGCCTCGACCTGGTCCAGCTCGCGGCGCTGGCCGGCGTGTCCCCGAAAGAACTCGGCACGCTCACACCTTCGCCGCTGCCCGTACCGGACACGAGCCTGCCGCCCGATGCGCGGCTGGAACTCCTCGCGCGCCGCCCGGACATTGCCGCGGCACGCTGGCAGATCGAGGCCTCGTCGAAGGACATCGACCAGGCGCGCAAGGCGTACTACCCCAATGTGAGCCTTACCGGGCTGGGCGCCTTCCTGCGCACGTACCCCGACCTCGGCTCGGGCACGCGCACCGATCTCACTCTCGGGAACATCGGCGTTGCCGTGCAGCTTCCGATCTTCAGCGGTGGGCGCCTTCGCGCCCAGTACGAGAGCGCGCAGGCGCAATTGGACCTTGCCGTCGCCCGCTACGACGCGGCCGTGGTGCAGGCCGCCGGCCAGGTAGCCCAGGGCATCGCCACACTGACCGCACTGGACGACCAGCGCGTGCAGGTGGACCGTCAGTACGAAGCCAGTGCCGCGCAGAAAAGCAAGGCCGCCGACCGCCGCGGGAAAGGCCTCATCGACGACCGTACCTGGCTCGACGCGGACATGCAGCTCGACCAGCAACGCGACGCGCGCCTGCAGCTGACCAGTCAGATGCTCTCGGCCAACCTGTCCCTCATCCACGCGCTGGGCGGCGGCTACCGCGCCGGCGACCTGCCCGATCTTCCGGCCGCCGGCGGCGGCGAGGATGCCACTCGATGACTCCCGAAAACGACGAACCGCGCGAAGGCGGCGAAGACGGTGCGCCGCTTCCGTACAAATATCGCTACAAGTACCTGCACAAGTACGGCGACGAATCGCCGCGCGGAGAGCGCGACGATGACGCCGACAAGGATGAAAACGACGGAGAGAACGACAAGAAGGACGAAGGGAAGAACCCTTCCGAAGACAAGAAAGACAAGGACGATAAGGGCGACAAAGACAACAAGGACAACAAGGACGACCCGAAGGCGAAACGCAGGAAGGTCATCATCCTGTCCGTCATCGCCGCGGTCTTCGTCCTCGCCGGACTGACCTGGCTGTTGCTCTACCTGTTCGTGTTCTCCAAGCGGGAAACGACCGACGACGCCTACGTGAAAGGTGACATGGTCACCATTTCCTCGCGCATCGCGGGCACCGTGATCGAGGTGGCCGTGGAGGAGACCGAGCGCGTGCACCGCGGCCAGGTGCTGATCAAGCTCGATCCGGTGGACGCGCGCGTGAGCCTCATGAATGCCGAGGGCCAGCTCGCGCAGGCCGTGCGCGAAGCGCAGGCGCGTATGCAGCAGGCCAACCAGGCCGATGCCGCGATTCCGCAACGCCGCGCGCAGTACGAACAGGCGCGCGACGAATACAACCGCCGCCATCCACTGCTCGCTCGCCGCGCCGTGTCGGCCGAGGAAGTCGATACCGGAAAGCGGCAGATGCAACAGGCCCTCGCGGCATTGCAGGCGGCGGAGCGCGAGGCCGCGGCGGCGCACGCCCAGGTGGACGGCACCACGGTGGAAGATTTTCCGGCAGTGATCCAGGCACGCGCGCAGTTCCGCAACGCCTGGGTGAACAACGGACGCAATGCCATCGTGTCGCCTATCGAAGGCTATGCGGCGCGCCGGCAGGTGCAGGTGGGCCAGCGCATCCAGCCGGGGCAGGACCTGCTGACCGTCGTGCCCCTGTCCGATGTATGGGTGGACGCGAACTTCAAGGAAACCCAGCTGGAGAACATCCGTATCGGCCAGCCCGTGAAGGTCACGACGGATATGTATTCCGATGTCGAATACCACGGAAAGGTGGTGGGATTGAACGCGGGTACCGGCAGCGCGTTCTCGCTGCTGCCGGCGGAAAACGCCACGGGCAACTGGATCAAGGTGGTGCAACGCCTGCCCGTGCGCATCGCCATCGACGCGAACGAACTCGAGAAGCACCCATTGCGACTGGGGCTGTCTACCGACGTGAACGTGGATACGCATGACCGTGACGGACGCGTCCTCGCGGAAACGCCGCGGAGCAAACCCCTGGCCAGCACCGACGTATACGAGCAGGAGATGGATCGCGCGGACGAACGCGCCGAGGAGATCATCCGCGCGAACACCGTCGCGACCACACCGAAACCCGTACCGGCCAGACGCGGCGCCTGAGCGATGGCGAAGGCGCGGCAGGACAACGGCAAGCAGCCGCTCACCGGTGGCGCACTGGCCCTGCTGACGGCCGGGGTGGCGCTGGCCACCTTCATGGAGGTGCTCGACATCTCTATCGTCAACGTGTCGGTACGCACCATCGCGGGCAATCTCGGCGTCAGCAGCAACGAAGGCACCATGGCTATCAGCGCTTACTCCATGGCGAGCGCCGTGATGCAGCCGTTGACCGGTTGGATCGCCAGGCGCTTCGGCGAAGTGCGCACGTTCTCCATCTCGGTGATGCTGTTCGTGGTGTTCTCCGCGCTATGCGGCCTGTCGCAGAGCATGCCGATGCTCATCGTGTTCCGGCTGTGCCAGGGCGCGGTATCGGGGCCGATGGTGCCGCTGTCGCAGACGCTCCTGCTCAACAATTATCCCGTGGCCAAACGCCCCATCGCGCTGGCGCTCTGGGCCATGACCGTGGTGGTGGCGCCCGTGTTCGGGCCGATCCTCGGCGGCTGGATCACCGACAACTACCATTGGTCGTGGATCTTCTTCATCAATATTCCGGTGGGCATCTTCGCCATCGTCATCACCTATGCGCTGTTGCGCGACCGCGAGTCGAAGACGGCGAAGCTGCCGATCGATGCCATCGGCCTCTTCCTCCTGGCGGTGGGTGTCGGGTGCCTGCAATTCATGCTCGACAACGGCAACGACGACGACTGGTTCACGTCACGGACGATCACCGTGCTCGCGATCGTGTCGCTGGTTTGCCTCACCTTCCTCGTGGCGTGGGAGTTGATGCACAAGAGCCCCGTGGTCGACTTGCGCCTGCTAGCCAAGCGCAACTTTCTCGTGGGCGTGCTCTGCCTGTCGCTCGGCATGTTTGCCTTCTTCGGCGGCACGGTGGTCATGCCGATGTGGGTGCAGGAGGTACTCGGTTATACCGCGACCTGGGCGGGCTTCGTGGTCGCACCGATCGGACTGCTGGCCATCGTGATGTCTCCGCTGGTCGGTGCGTTCCAGAACAAGTTCGACCTTCGGCTCCTGAATACGGTGGGCTTCGCGATCTTCGCCGGGGCGTCGTTCTACATGTCGACGTTGAGCACGAATGCGCCCTATAGCGAACTGGCGTTGCCGCGCATGTGCATGGGCGCCGGCGTGGCGTTGTTCTTCGTGCCGGTGAACCAGATCATCCTGTCCGGGCTGCCCGATGAGCAAGTCGCCAGCGCGTCGGGACTCTCCAATTTCTTCCGCACCCTGGCGGGCAGCATCGCCACGGCGGTGAGCACCACGATGTATTCGCACCGTACGACGTACCACCACGCCGTGCTGGCCGAGCACGTCGGCGAGGGAAGCCGGGCGACGGGCGAATACCTCGAACGGTTCCAGGCCCTCGGCGCGCAGGGCCCGACGGCGAATGCCGCGCTGAACCGCATCGTGGACATGCAGGCCGCCACCCTGGCGGTAAACGACGTGTTCTGGCTGTTCGGTCTGATGTTCGGCGTGGCGATGATCGTGGTGTGGTTCGCGAAACCGCCCTTCGCCTCCGGCGGCGCCGGAGGCCATTAGCCTCAGGCGGTGAACTGCAGCGTTTCGGTCAGGTCGCCAGGCGCCGGGCCGCCCGCTGCCACCATCGCGTCCTCGCGCACTTTCAAGCCCGGAAGTTTCTCCAGCTTGAACCGGCGCGTGAGGAAACGCGCGATGGAGCCGGTGTCGTACACGGTGTGCTCGACGTGGCCTTTCTTCGCATACGGCGAGATCACCAGCGCCGGGACGCGCGTGCCCGGCCCCCAGCGATCGCCCTTGGGCGGTGCCACGTGGTCCCACCAGCCGCCGTTCTCGTCGAAGGTGACGATGACGAGCATGTCCTTCCAGTGCGGGCTCTTGCGCAGTGCGTGCACCACGTTCGCGATATGGCGATCGCCCGCTTCCACATCCGAGTAACCGGCGTGCATGTTGAGATCGCCCTGCGGCTTGTAGAAGCTGACCGGTGGCAACTTGCCGGCCGCGACGTCGGCGAGGAAGTGGTTGGTGGACGGCGTTTCGCCGGTGCCGCCGTCGCGCAGGTGTCGCTTGCGTGCCTCGGTGCCGGGCGCCAGCGACGCGAAATAGTTGAACGGCTGGTGGTGCGGCTGGAAGTTCGGTGTCTGCGGGAAGCTGCCATCGCTGCCATCCCCTTTGCCGTCCAGCGCCGCCTGGAAGCCGCCGCCGTACCAGGCCCAGTCCACATCCTTCGCGGAGAGCATGTCGCCAATGTGCTTGTGCGACTGCGGCGGCAGCGTGTTCGGGCTGGTCGCGTCGGCGAACAGTGGATTCTTGCGGTCGACATTGAAGCCGGGCGAGTAGGGCGGGCCGATCGTATTCACCGCCCAGAAGTCCGGCGTCAGCGTGCTGTGGTGGGCGAACTTGGGCTTGCCGTCCATCGCGCTCTTCGGCGAATCCTCGGCCATCTTCAGGCGATGGTCGGTGGGATCGCCGCTTTCGGTCACCGCGATGTTGAACTGGGCCGGGCTCTTGTCCGCGTTCGGATAGAACGGCGGTTGCGCGGCCACGAGGTACTGGTGGTTGAAGCACGAACCGCCGAAGGCACCCATGAAGAAGTTGTCGCATAGCGTGAACTGCTCGGCCAGGCGCCACAGCCGCAGGTGCACCGGCGCGCTGGCGTAGTAGCCCATGGTGAGCGCGCCGTTGTCGCCCCATGCGACGAAGCCGTCGTTCTTGCCGCCGTTGATCTGCAGTTGATTGTTGTAGAACGCGTGCACGAGGTCGCGCGTGACGAGGCCGTGCGGCAACGGCGTGGTGCCGTCGCCGGTATGCAGCGCCCACGGTGCGTTCGGCAGGCCGACGATGTCCTTCTCCAGGATCTTGTACGCCTTGTGATCGACCACCTGCTCGTGCGGCACCATGCCGCCCCAGATCGGCGGCAGTGTGTCGAGCACCTTGCCGTCGCGGTCGCGCTGGAGGTAGCGCTCCTTCGGAACGGCGCTCAGGGGCTCCTGCAATCCGGGGAACTCGCCGAAGAGGTTGTTGAAGCTGCGGTTTTCCGCGTAGATAACGACGACGTGCTGGATGTGCTTCTCGAGCAGTGCATCCATGGCCTTGCCGCCCGGCGCGGCAGAAGCCGCGGTCGTGCCGCTCGCAGCGGCATCGGGAAGCCCGCCGAGCGCAAGCAGCGCGCCCGTGGTGGCCATGCCCCCGAGCAACCGGCGCCGGCCGGTGTCGAGGGTGTCGTCGTCGTGCTTGTTCGTCATGTCGTGGATCCGATGGGGAATGTGCGGCCGCCCATCGTCATGGAACGATCTGTACGACCTGTGACAGTGGCGAGACACCTCGCTCGTCGAACGCCTCCACGGCCACGACGTAACGAACGCCCTTGTTGAGGCTACGCAGGGTAAACGAAGTGGGCTGGTCCGCAAAACGCTGGTAGGTCGAATGCAGGCGGTCGGCGGTGAGGCCCCAGCGCAGGTTGTAGCCCACCGCGCCGGGCACGGCATCCCACGAGATCGTCGCCTCCCGTTCGTCCGTTCCCCGCTTTGCCAGCACACCCTGCGGCGCCGGTGGCGGCGTGCCGTCCGCGTTGCCGAACACGCGCAGGTCGGAGATCGCAAGATGCTTCGCGCCCACGTGCTTGTGTACATAGCGAATGAAGCGCAGTTTCAGCGCCTGCTCCAGTTCGATGTACGCGTTGGGGCGGTCGCGCGTTTCCTTCGACAGGTCGGCGAGAGTGGTCCAGCGCTCGCCATCTCGCGAACCCTGCAATACGAACCGGGTAACGATGTCGGGTGCGTCGCCGTAGCGATCCGACTCGTAATCGGCGTAATTCACCTGCACGGCGCGCACGGTGGGCGTGCCGCCGAGGTCTAGCGTGAGCGTCTGTCCGGCCTCGTTCGTCGCGGCCACCCAGTACGAGCGCGGGTCTTCGTCGGTCAGCGTGGACGCCGGATGTCCGGATATCGACGAGGAAGCCGTCACCGCCTTGCGGTACGAAAGCAGCATCCACCCGGTGAAGGTGTCTTCGCCCGCGCGCAGCTTGTGGTCCGGCACGCGCTGCGGAAAATCGCCGAAGCGCGTATCGACCCACATCTGGCCGTCGTCGTGCCACCCCGCGGGGAACAGGTCGATGCGGCGCTCGAAGGTCCAGTTCACACCGAGCCATGCGGTGCCCGTGTTCCAGGCGTTGCCGTAGGCGTCCTCGAAGGTCGAGCCGTGGCCCGCCCCCGTGACGAACCCGCCGGGCTTGTACCCGACCGGGCTGTACGGCGCGTATTCGAATGGCCCGAGCGGCGTCTTCCCGACATAGACGCCCGTGGCGTACACGTTGTATTCGGTGCCCGGCCCGCCGTACTGGAAGTAGTAGCGGCCGCCGTGCTCATTCATCCACGACCCCTCGATATAGGAAGGCTTGTCGCCCATCGTGTGATCGGGCCCGAAGCGCTCCCAGCCATGGTTCGCAGGGTCGAGGTGCAGGAAAGCCCGCGGCTTTGTCGCAAAAGCAACGCGCTTTCCTTCCCCTTCGTTCGATGAAAGCTTCAGGTCGAGTTCCGCGCCGTAGAGCGGGTATTTGTACGAAGAGCCCCAGTACAGGTAGACCTTGCCGTCCTTGTCCTGGAACAGGCCGGGATCCCACGGTCCCGGCGGCAGGGCCTCGGCGTTTTCCACCGTGCCGGCTTCGTCGTACTGCGCCGCGCCCGGTACGGGCGGCAGAAGTCGCGTCCAGAACTGCCACCGTCCGCTGGCGGGGTCCGTGCTGTACATCAACGGACGGGGCGCGAAGGCGGACTGCATGAGGAACAGCTTCCCATCCGCCACCAGCGTCGCCGGTGCCACCAGCCCGGTGAACGGCCAGTGGTCGGGCTTCACGAATTCCCAGTGCACCAGGTCCCTCGACATCCAGTACCCGTCCGCCAGCGTCTGGAACATGTAGTACGCGTTGCCGAAGCGCACCACGGCCGGGTCGGCGCCCGTGCGATACGACACGCCTTGGTTCATCTGCTCGAAGTTGTAGCGGTAGTCGATGTCGATGGGGTTGGCGTAGGTGCGCTGGGCGGCATCGGCAGCGAGGGGCACCAATGCGCAAGCGGCGACAGCGACAAGGCAGGGGAAGCGCATGGTCGTTCCTGTTCAGGAAATCGCGGCATCCTGCCAGCGTAACCGCCGTTACGCCGTGCGATGGTTCCTCAACCGCGCGCCCGGCGATCCTGGTGCAAGCAGGACTTGATTGCACCATTATGGTGCTTTGGCACATGCCCGCTTCACCCGTTCTATGATGCTCCGGCTTGGCCCAGGCCGCCCCGTCGCACGTGAAGGCGCTGGCATAGCGATTGCTAACCGCATCCTGCCCCATACCCATTCGAGGTTTGTATGTCCGCCGCTTCCAAAGTGCTGAACCTGATCCAGGACGAGGAAATCGAGTTCGTCGACCTGCGCTTCGCCGATATCCTCGGCAAGCACCACCACGTCACGTTCCCCGCTCACGCCATCGACGAGGGTACGTTCGAAGACGGCAAGATGTTCGACGGCTCGTCGATCGCGGGTTGGAAGGGCATCAACGAATCCGACATGGTGCTCATGCCGGACCCGGAAACCGCGCACCTCGACCCGTTCAGCGCGCACAAGCAGCTGATCCTCCATTGCGACGTGCTCGAGCCGAGCACCATGCAGGCCTATGGCCGCGATCCGCGCTCCATCGCGAAGCGCGCCGAGGCCTACCTGAAGTCCACCGGCATCGCCGACACCGCCTTCTTCGGTCCTGAGCCCGAGTTCTTCATTTTCGACTCGGTGCGCTGGCAGAACGACATGGGCCGTGTGTTCTACGAGATCGGCTCCGAAGAAGCGGCCTGGTCGTCGCGCTACAAGTACGACGGCACCAACACCGGCCATCGCCCGGGCGTGAAGGGCGGCTATTTCCCGGTCAGCCCGGTCGACAGCCTGGGCGACCTGCGTGCCGACATGTGCAAGGTGCTGGAATCGCTGGGCCAGGTGGTGGAGGTGCACCACCATGAAGTTGCCAACGCCGGCCAGTGCGAGATCGGCACCCGCTTCAACACGCTGGTGAAGAAGGCCGACGAACTGATGACGATGAAGTACGTCATCAAGAACGTCGCCCACCAGGCCGGCAAGACGGTGACCTTCATGCCGAAGCCGATCGTCGGCGACAACGGCTCGGGCATGCACGTGCACCAGTCGCTGTCGAAGAACGGCGAGAACCTGTTCGCCGGCGACCTGTACGGCGGCCTCTCGCAGACGGCGCTGTGGTACATCGGCGGCATCTTCAAGCACGCCAAGGCCATCAACGCGTTCGCGAACTCCACCACCAACAGCTACAAGCGCCTGGTGCCGGGCTTCGAGGCACCGGTGATGCTTGCATACTCGGCGCGCAACCGTTCGGCGTCCTGCCGCATCCCGTACGTGTCCAGCCCGAAGGGCCGCCGCATCGAAATCCGCTTCCCGGACCCGATGCAGTCGGGCTACCTCACCTTCACGGTGCTGATGATGGCGGGCCTCGACGGCATCCTGAACAAGATCGACCCGGGCGCACCGGCCGACAAGGATCTCTACGACTTGCCGCCGGAAGAAGAGAAGAACATCCCGCAGGTGTGCGCCAGCCTCGACGAGGCCCTGGTAGCCCTCGACAAGGATCGCGAGTTCCTCAAGGCCGGCGGCGTGTTCACCGACGACTTCATCGACGGCTACATCGCGCTGAAGATGCAGGAAGTGACGCGCTACCGCGCAAGCACCCACCCGCTCGAGTTCCAGATGTACTACGCCATCTGACGCACGGTCATTCGGGGTGAAGGAAAAGGGGCGCTTCGGCGCCCCTTTTCTTTGGCTGGTCCCGTCGTCTTCACACATTCTTTTAAAGACATGGGCGAGCCTGCCGATGAACTGATTGCGGCATTGAGCGGATTCTCAGGCGCGCTATAGTCATTCATATCGCAAGCCGGTGCCGCCGGCTCGCTTGAGAGGGGTTTCACCGTGAAGAAGACCATCATCGGCGCGCTCGCGCTGATAGCTCCCGTGTTTGCCGCGACTGCCGGGACATCGCCCAACGATTACGACTGGCGCACAAACTGGCCCACCCATTACGTATTCGCCGATGGCACGGACATCGGCCTGTCGTTGAAGTACCAGTACGACCTCGACCGCTTCTCGCACGACGAGGGTACGTACGAAGACGCGCAGACGAACCGCCGCAAGGAGTTCGGCTTCTTCGTTCGCAAGAAGGGCGTGTACGACGGCACCGTCGTGTTCGACTTCCAGACGAAGACCTGGCTGGACGTGTTCTTCCGTATGCAAAGCAAGGCCTTGTTCGGTAACGACGTGGGCGCGTTCCGCGTCGGCTTCATGAAGACGCCGGTCGGCTTCGAAGGCAATACGAGCACGGGCAGCACGTCGTTCATGGAAACCTCGCTGCCGATGCAGGCGATCTACGCGGGTCGCCGCCTCGGCTTCGATTGGGCGCTGGCGCGCAAGGCTTACCTGGTACAACTCGGTTACTACAAGGGTGGCAACCTCCAGGGCGACCTCGACGGCCGCATGGTGGCCGCTCGCGCCGCATGGACACCCATGAACAGCCCCGGCGACGTGCTCCACCTCGGCGGTTCGTATTCGCGCGAAACGCCGGAAGGCAGCACCGACGGCCGCGGGCGCTACATGCCGCCCAGCGTGCGCCTGCGCGCGCTGCCGGAAGCGGGCCTGGCCGGGCGGCGGCTGATCGACTCCGGCGTGCTCAGCGTGGCCGAACACGTCGAACGTCGGGGGCTCGAAGGCTTATGGATCCGCGGACCCTGGTCGATGCAAGGCGAATACCTTTCCGCAAGCGTGAAGCTGAAGGACAAGCCGGCATACGACGCCCACGGCTGGTACGCATTCGGCAGCTGGGTCGTCACGGGCGAGTCACGCGCGTATAACGCCGGCAACGTGGGCGACGTGGTGCCGAAGGGGCCGTGGGGCGCACTGGAATTCGTGCTTCGCTACAGCACGCTGGATCTCGACGACGGCCCGACGTTGGGAGGCACCGAGCATGACTGGACGCTCGGTGCCAATTGGTACCTCACCAAGTTCGTGAAACTGCAAGCCAACTACGTGCGCGCCACCAGCGACCGTCGCGATCTTCGCATCGATCCGCATATCTTCCAGGTACGCGCGCAGATCATGTTGTGACGGCGCGGGCCCGTTTCAGAGCTCATCGCGGTGGGGCGGTACCGGCGTGGGTACCGCGACCGGCTCGACGATGGGAGGGGACGGCTCGCCCGGAATACTTTCCAGCGGATTGCCGAAGGTGCCGTCGCAAGCGAAGACACGCGAACCGGTCTCGGGCAACTGCCCGGTGGCAAGATAGCGCGCGGCCGTGAGTTCGATGCACGGCGAGCGCGTGAAATTGAACAGGCCGTGCTCGGTCGAGTTGCGCACGAGCAGCATCCGGGCATTCGCGAACTGGTCGAGGATGTTCGTGGCGCCGGAGAGCGGTGTTGAGGTGTCGCGCTCCGACTGCAGCATGAGGAAGGGCGCCGTGCGGTCGACGTTCGCGGGCACGAACGGACGCGCCGTCGGCGGACCCCAGCGACGGCAGACGATCTCCTCGAACACTTCGCGCCCCGTCATGCTGAGGTAGCGACGGGAATCCTCGCGTGCAGCCTCGCGGACGGCATCGTCGGTGCGAGTCCACGGCACGTCGTTGCAGGGAACGACGATTCGGACGGAGTCGCCGGCCGCGCCCATCTGGAACCTGGGCTCGGTGCGACGCGGCTCATACATCAGGGCCACCAACTGGTTCGCCAGGTGTCGCAGCCTGGCGTCCAGGCGGGCATCCGCCGCAAGCGGCGCCTGCAGCAGCCGCGACATGGCCTCCAGGGTCGCGGGCTGGTGGAGTTCCCAGAGGATTGCGACATGCAGCGTGGCGGCCATTTCCTCCGGCGACTCGATCACTCCCGGTCGCAGTTCGCGCAGGCGCCATGGCAGGTCGTTGACGGCTTCGGCGACGATGTCGGGATCATTGCCGAAGCCGTACCGCTCGGGATCGAGAAGAACGGGTGCGAGCGCTCTTTGCACGAGCGCCTCGTGTCGGGCGGCAACGGCGCGGCGGAGCGCAGCTGCGTAGTCGCGCGTGACGTCGAAGGCCGAGTCCCAGAGCATCCGGCCGGTATGCTCGGGATAGACGGACGCGTACCACGCGCCAACGAGTGCGCCCTGGGAAATGCCGTAGATATGGATACGCTGGTCGCCGAGCGCACGGCGCAGCATGTCCATGTCGTGCACGTGCTGCTCGGTATTGATGTAGCGCGCATGTGACGGAGCGCTGCAAGCATCGACCACGGCCTGGGCATCCGCCAGCATCCGGGCCCAGTTGGCGTCGCCCAGGTCGCTGGGCAGGAACGTGTATGAAGGCGGCATGCCGGTCACGCACTGCAGTTCGCCGCTGCCGACGAGGCCGCGTGGAATGACGGCGACAAGGTCGAACCGTTCCGCCAGGCGCCGTTTGAACTGCACGTCGGACGAGCCTGTCCATGTCTTTGCGATCGATTGCAACAGTTTTCCGGGATGCGCACCCGGCCCGCCGCGATGCAGGAAGATCGATCCCTCCCGCAAGGCCGGAGCGGCGGCGCTTACGCGAATGACGCCGATCTCGAGCAGGTTGCCGTCCGGCGCTTCGTGATCCAGCGGCGCGGCCATGGTGCCGCATTGCAGTCGCTGACCGAGTTCGGCCGATGGCGGGCCGGTCCATGCTTCCGGGCAGGGTCCCCAGGCGATGACGGGTTCGCCGGCGGTGGTGTTGCCGACAGCGGCATGCGCGGTGCTGACGATGGAAATGGCGAAAAGGCCGGCGATGCCGGCGGCAAGGCGATGTAAGTTCATGGAGTGCTTCCTTGCAGCCCGCGAACGCGGAGCATGCATTGTCCCTTCTGCGACGAGGGGCACGATGCTAGGTAACGCTTGCCTCCCGTCCTATCGGCGCCATACGCCGGAGCGTGCGGCCAAGGCCCATCCGCGCCGTCAGCTGTTGCGGAGGACGAACTTCGCGGCGTCGCCGGTTACGGACGATCCTGATATCCATACCAGGAACTCGCCGGGCTCGGCTTCGAACGTCCTGCCGTCCCGATGTGTGAAGGCGAGGTCTGCACGCGTAATTTCGAATGCCACCTCTTCCGATGCGCCGGGGGCGAGAAAGATTTTCCGGAAACCCTTTAGTTCGCGCACGGGACGCACGCGGCTGGCCACGCGGTCGTGGAGGTACAGCTGCATCACTTCCTCGCCCGCAACCTCGCCGGTGTTCGTTACCGTCGCGGAAACCACGATCGTCTCGTCCCATCCCATGCTTGCCGGTGCCTGCGGCGCGGAGTAATCGAAGTTCGTGTAGCTGAGGCCGTGTCCGAAGGGGTACAAGGCTTCGAAGGTGACTTCGCGGTAGCGCGCCTTGAAAGCAGGCGGCTGGTCGGCCAGTTCTGGTCGTCCGGTCCGTGGATGGTTGTAGAAGTAAGGCTGCTGCCCCGCGTCCTGCGGAAAGCTGACCGGCAGGCGCCCGGATGGGTTGTAGTCACCGAAGAGTACGTCGGCGATGGCGGGACCGGTCTGGCTGCCCAGGAACCACGTGACGAGGATGGCGGCAGCCTCGCGCACGGCACCCGTCAGCGCAAGCGCGCGCCCGTTCTTCAGCAACACGACGATGGGCTTGCCGGTGGCGGCCACTGCTTCCGCCAGTGCCTGCTGCGCGGCCGGCACGACGATCTGCGTGCGCGACTGCGCTTCGCCGGAGTAGTTCTGCGGTTCGCCAATGGCGAGCAGCACCACATCGGCACGCCGCGCGGCGGCCACGGCCGCTTCGATGCCGCCTTCGACGGGAGACTCCACGCCGGAGCCGGCCACGACCTCGAGTGCCGAGGCATCCGCCAGTGCATCGCGCAAGCCGCGTTCGATGCTCACGTGCCGGGACGCATCGCCGAACAGTGTCCAGCATCCTTCGAGGTTCTCGGTGTCGGCGCCGAACGGGCCGATCAAGGCGATCTTCTGGCCGCTCTTGCGCAGAGGCAACACGCCCTCGTTCTTCAGCAGCACGATGGATCGGCGTGCCGCGTCGCGCGCCAGCGCCGCGTGGGCGTCGTCGTGCGACCGGTCGGCCTCCGCGGCCGGATCGAGTGAACGGTAGGGATTGTCGAAGAGGCCGATGGCCTCCTTCACGGTGAGCACGCGACGGACACCTTCGTCGAGCACGTCCATCGGCACCGCGCCGGATTCGACCAGCGGCGGCAGGTGCGCGCCATAGAAGCCGCTCTGCATGCTCATGTCCACGCCGGCGAGGAATGCGAGCCGTGTCGCGTCGCGCTCGTCCTCGGCGAAACCGTGCGCGATGAGTTCCATGTCGGCCGTGTAGTCGGAGACGACGAGCCCGCGAAAACCCCATTCGCCGCGCAGGATGTCCGTCATGAGTTCGCGATTGGCAGACGCCGGCACGCCGTTGATGTCGTTGAACGCGCTCATGAACGTCAACGCGCCTGCGTCCAGCGCGGCCTTGAAGGGTGGCAGGTGCACGTCGCGCAGGGTCTGCGGTGCGATGTCCACCGTGTTGTATTCCATGCCGGCCATGACGGCACCGTAGGCGGCGAAATGCTTGGGCGTGGCGAGCAGCGAGTTCCCGGCCTTCAGATCCGGCCCCTGGAAGCCGCGCACGCGGGCGGCGGCGAATGCCGAGCCGAGCACCACGTCTTCGCCCGCGCCTTCGGCCACGCGGCCCCAGCGCTGGTCTCGCGCAATGTCCACGGCCGGGGCGAATGTCCACTGCACGCCGGCAGCCGTGGCTTCGATCGCCGTGGCCCGCGCCGTGCGCTCGGCCAGTTCCGGTTCGAACGAGGACGCTTCCGCCAACGGGATCGGAAACACGGTGCGCATGCCGTGAATGACGTCCGCACCGAACAGCAGCGGAATGCCGAGCCGGCTTTCTTCCACCGCCACGCGCTGTGCCTCGCGTCCTTCGGCTGCACCCACGCCATTGAACAGCGCACCCACGCGACCGGCCCGGACCTGCTCCAGGACCTCGGCGGCCCCTTGCGCATTCACCTCCGGATTGATGTCGGGGGCGAACGGGCGCACGGCATCGGCGAATACGCCCAGCTGGCCCACCTTCTCCTCCAGCGTCATGCGGGCGATCAGGTTTTCGATGCGGGAATTGCGGTTCATGGTCTGGCCTTGGGACGAGGCGACGAGGGGGAGGGACGCGTCAAGCGGACAAGGATACCGGCATCGGGAACCCAAGTGCGCACGTAAATGACGTTACGTGTAAACGTTTACGCCGTTGGGGCCCAAGACATCCAGGAAGACCCGGGGCACATTTGCCGCCCGCTTGGCGAAAGGACTGGCCGTGCCGCCGCCGATGGGCAAAACGGCAGGCGATGCACGTGACGTAACTATCGTTACGTGTTTCCGGCAACATCTGAAGGATTGCTGTTTGGGACGGGTTCGGCCAACACGGGAAGCCACCGCGCTGCGCTATGTTCGCCGTATACGGAGTCGCGCAATGCAGAGTCCTCCCAAGCCACCGATCATTGAAATGCGAGGCATCGGCAAGGCGTTTCCCGCCGGATCGACCGAATGCCATGTTTTGACCGACATTTACCTGAATGTGCGGCAGGGTGAATTCATTTCGGTAGCCGGGCCCTCGGGCTGCGGCAAGACGACGCTCCTGTCACTGATGGGGCTGCTCGACGTGCCGACGAAGGGCGAACTGCGCCTGGGCGGACAATCGGTGCAGCACCTGGGGCGCGCGGAGCGTGCCGTGTTGCGTAACCGGCACATCGGCTTCGTGTTCCAGGCATTCAACCTCATCGACGACCTCAGCGTGGCGGACAACGTTGCCTTGCCGCTCTCGTTTCGAACGAGCGTTTCGCGGCACGAACGTGAGCGACGCGTGCGGGACGCGCTTGCCAGCGTCGGCATGGCACACCGCATGCGCCACTACCCGTCCCAGCTGTCCGGTGGGCAGAAGCAACGCGCCGCGGTTGCACGCGCACTCGTCGGCAATCCATCCATCCTTCTCGCCGACGAACCGACTGGAAACCTGGACCTGCGGAACGGCGAGGCGGTGATGGCGCTCCTGTGCCACCTCCATGCCGAGGGACGCACGATCTGCATGGTTACCCACGACGAGCGTTTCGGAGCCATGGCCGAGCGCACGATACGGCTACTGGACGGACACATCGTAGACGAGTGCACGCACCAGCAACGGATTGCGGAATCGGAATCGGGTTTCGATCGCTACAGTCTAGGCGAGCCGGTGCAGTGACCCGCCCTCGGCACGATTCCCGCGATGCGCATGCGCTCGCGCGTTGGCCAGCCTTCGTGTTGTTGGCTTCGGCGACGCTATCGTTGGGAGTGGCTGCGGCGGTCGCCGGCGTCACGCTGCTCGACGCCGTGCTGCAGGCGCCCCCGTGGCCTAACCACGACCAGGTCGCAATTTATGGCCGCCGCACTGTCGACGATGCCATGCGCGCGATCTCCCCGCGGCTTTACGATGCGGTCGGCCATCCGCCCATGGTGCTGTCGCGAGGAGCGGCGAGCCTTCCCGAAAGGGTGAACGTCGTCGCCGGCCGCTACAGGGCGATCCTTCATGCCCAGCGGGTCGACGCCGGCTTCCTGCCTACCCTCGGCGTGGCTCCCTCCGAGGTTTCGGCCGACGGCGTCCTGGTGTCCCGGGCACTGCGTGACCGCCTGGCGATGGTCGTGCCCGACATCGTTGGCCAGACGATCGTTGTCGACGGACGCAGAATGGAAGTTCGCGGCGTGCTGCCTGCGGCATACCGGTTCTTCTCGGATGTCGACCTGCTCCTTCCGCTGGAGCTTCCTCAAAACTCCTCGGTACTGGCGGGCAACATGACGGCCGTGGCGTTGTTGGCGTCCGCAGCGGATATTCAATCGTTCTCGACATACGTGGCGCGTGTCGCCAGCGAAGACGGCCGCTGGCAGGGCGCCACCCCCATCGACGATCTCGTTGCGCGAGGTGCGCGCACGCCCTTATGGATATTCGCCCTCTCCGGCGCGCTCGTACTGGCCATCGCCGGAACGAACATCTCGCACCTCATGTCGACACGCATGTTTGGCCGCCTGGATGTCACGGCCGTAAAGATGGTATTCGGCGCGAGGTGGGAGGCCTGGCTGCCGGCAGGTGTCGATGCCCTCGTGGTTGGCCTGCTGTCCTGCGCGGCGGGCATGCCTGCCGGTGCGGCACTGGTGCGCTTGTTCCTGCCGTTCGTTCCTCCCGCATGGCTTGTCTCGGCCGTGCCGCCCGCGCCGGGATGGCGGGTGTTTTCGCTCGTCGCGGCGATGACGCTGGCGATACTCGCCGTTGCGACCGCAAGTGGAGCGGCACGCGTCATGGGCCGCCTGATCCAGCGGGAACGAACGATGATGAGTGGTGCTCCCGCAATGCGCGCATCGTCCGGACGGGGCGCCTCCGCGTTGGTGCTTGTGCAGGTTGCCCTGGCCACCTTGCTCGTTTCGCAGGGCATGATGGCGGTGTCGCGTGCCTGGCGATTGGCCCGGACACCACCAGGTTTCGAAAGCGCCAACGGCGTGGTGATGGAACTGCATCCCCCGATCGGCACGTATCCTGGGAAGGACGATGTCGTTCGCCTGACCGATGCCATACGCGTGACGGTATCGGCACTACCGGGCGTGGAATCCGTGGGTTGGTCCACTGAGCTCCCCGCGGGCCGGGGCTTCCGCATGCCGTTCGTGCGCAGCGATGGCAGCAGCGAGTTCGTTCCCTTCGCGGTGACCTCGCCTGGCGGCAACGAGGCCATGGGCTTGCGGATACTCTCCGGGCGGCCAATCGATGAGACCGACGGCCCCCGCTCCGCCCGCATAGCGATGGTGAACGAAGCCTACCTGCGTTCGTTCGGCGGCCATGGTATCGGCGATTTCGTTCGTCCGGCGGGCCGGACAGCGCGGGATGCCCGCATCGTAGGCATCGTTGGCGACACCCGACGCGACGGCAATGCCACGGCGGTGCCGGTAGTGTACGTTCCGCTCGCGCAGGTCGATCCGCGCGTCTTCGCACTGATGCGTCAACTGCAGCCGCTCTATGTCGCGATCCGCGGGCACGCCGCGGCGATGGCTGCGGATAGCGTGCTGCCGTCCATCATCGACAAGAAGGCACCTTCGCTGGCCTTGTCGCCGCCCGACCCGCTCGAGCGTATAGCGGGTGCGCCGTTGGCCAGCGCGCGCCGGGACGTTGCGTTGTTCGCGACCCTTTCGGGATTCGCCGTTGGACTGGCTGGAGCCGGCCAGTATGCGGTGCATTCCGTTGAAGTCGCCGCGTCCCGTTACGCGATGAGCCTGCGCATGGCCTTGGGCGCCACCCCCGGCCACTTGTATGCCCACGTTTTCGGGAAGGCGTTCCGTGTGGCTTTGGGCGGCATAGCCCTCGGCCTGTTCGGTACGTATGCCATACAGCATTTCTGGCGCGGGATGGCGATGCCGGTGGGTGGCGGCATCGGTGTGTCCGTGGCCGCTGCGCTTGTCATGGCGATGGTCACTGCGGTCGCCGTAGCCGCACCCGCGCGTCGCGCCGCGGCGATCGAGCCGTGGCGAGTGCTCCGCAGCGATTGATCAGTGGGGAACCGCAGGTATGTCCAGAAGTCATGAAGTCGCAGCACCGGTGCTCGTCGTCGACGATCATCCGGACATCCGACTCGCGCTACGCATCCTATTGCAGTCGGAAGGCATTTCTTCCGTCGACGTGGGTTCCACGGTAGCGGCACTCGACGCCGTGGCGCGAACCGAGTTCGCCTGCGCTGTCGTCGACCTCAACTACACATCGGACACGACATCCGGTATCGAAGGTCTGGAACTCGTCACGCGCCTGCGCCAGGAGGCCCCGGAGGTTCCCCTGGTGGCCATGACCGCCTGGGGCAGCATCGACATAGCGGTGCGTGCCATGCGCCTGGGTGCGTCCGATTTCATCGAGAAACCCTGGAACAACGAGCACATCGTCCACACCATTCGCACGCAGATCGCACTGCGCCGGATGCAGGAAGAGAACCGGCTGCTGCGCGCGGAAACCGCGTTGTCGCGACAGGCGGGCGAGATGATCCGCATCGCGGAGTCCTCGTCGATGCGCCGCGTATTCGAGCTGATCGACCGCATTGCCAGCGGCGATGCCAACGTGCTCGTGCTTGGCGAGAACGGCACGGGCAAGTCGCTCGTGGCGCGCGAGATCCACGCCCTGTCGCCCCGCGCAGAGCAACCGGTCATTCGCATCGACATGGGTACGTTGCCGGAGTCTCGTTTCGCCGAGGAAATGTTCGGCGAAGATCTTCCGACGCCGCGCCCCGGCCGGTTCGAGCTGGCGCACGGCGGCAGCCTCATCCTTGAGGAAGTGGGCAGCATCCATCCGCTCCAGCAAGTGAAGCTGCTACGGGTCGTCGAAGAAGGGGAACTGGAACGTTGCGGCGGCATGCGCACGCGACAGGTGAACGTGCGAGTCATCTCCACTTCGAACGCCGACCTAGATGCCGCGATACGCCATGATCGCTTCCGCCGCGACCTGCTGTATCGGCTCAATGCCATGCAGGTGCGCCTGCCGCCGCTGCGTGAACGACAGGAAGACATCGTGCCTCTCGCGCGCCACTTCGTCCTTCGCGAGTGCCGTCGACGTGGCCGTGGCGCCATGCTGCTGACGCCGTCGGCGGAACGAGCCTTGCGCGGGTATGCCTGGCCCGGCAACGTGCGTGAACTCGAGCATACGATCGAGCGAGCGGTACTGCTGGCCACTCGGGACGACATAGACGCCGATGCCCTGTCGCTGCAACGGCGCGCGGACGAACCCGTGGTGCTCGACAGCCTGACCCTCCCCGAAGCCGAAGAATTGTTGATAAGGCAGGCGGTCGAGCGCCACGACCACAACCTCCAGCGGGCGGCCGACGCTTTAGGTATCTCGCGCCAGGCCTTGTACCGCCGTCTGGAGAAGCGGCGAGCCAGGAATGGACTGGAACCGATCAGCTGAAAATCCGGTCAACCTGTCTTTCGGCGGGAGCACCTTGAATCTCGACGCGCGTTCCAACAGCCTTGCGTCCGGCGCGGTGCCGACTGTTGGCATCGTGCTGCTACCCCTGGCCGCGACGGGCGGAGCGCTTGTGGTCATGGAGGATCTGTCCTGGCAGCTTCGGCTCGGTCTTTTCAGTTTCGGCATGTCGTTCACCATCGCGCTCGCGTGGCTCGTTGGAGGGCGTATGCTGCGCACCCTGCGCACGGTCACCGATCTGCTCGGCGCCCTGCGCGAGGGAGACTATTCGTTGCGGGGGCGCGTGCGGCCTGGATGCGATCCGTTGCAGGGGCTGGTCGCGGACGTCAACCTGCTGTCCGACAAGTTGCGGGAGGGACGGCGCAAGCGCACGGAAACCTCGCGCTTCCTGGGCAAGACGCTCACGGCCCTGAAGGACCCGGTATTCGTCGTCGACGACGCAGGAAAGCTGCGTGTGATCAACGCCGCGGCGCGCAAGCTGATCGACGCGGAGCGCGCGGCCGTGCTCGGTCGCGACCTGGCTTCGCTGGGCTTGGCGGAGGCGCTCGGTGCGCCAGACAACGCTGTCTTCCATGGCCGTTTTCCGGGTGGCGAGGGGCGTTGGGCGGTACGTCACGCCGCATGGCGAAGCGACGGCCGCGAGCATCGCCTGATCATGCTGCGCGACCTGAGCGCGGCCCTGGGACAGGAGGAACGTCGTGCGTGGCAACGCCTCATCCGCGTGTTGAGTCACGAGCTCAACAATTCGCTGACTCCGATCGCTTCCCTGGCGGGAAGCCTGGCCACCCTCCTGGACGACTGCCGTGTGGAGGAGGTCCGCGACGACCTGCACCTCGGCCTCGACGTGATCGGGCGTCGCGCAACCTCGCTTGCCCGCTTCCTGTCCGGATACGGCAAGCTCGCTCGTCTTCCGCCGCCGCGCCCGAACCTGTTTCGCCTTGACCTTGCCTTGTCCAGGCTGGCGCTGCTGGAGCGTCGGCTTGGCATTGTCGTGGCAGGCACGGAAGCCGTCGCGCTGTACGGGGACGAGGACCAGTTGAGTCAGGCGTTCATCAACCTCCTGCGCAACGCCGTGGAAGCGGCGCTGCCTGTCGGCGGCGGCGTCCGCCTGGATTGGCACTCAGAAGGACGCCGCGTCCGCATCGTCATAGAAGACGACGGCATGGGCCTGCCGGAGAGCGACGCACTGTTCGTGCCGTTCTTCACCACCAAGCCCGAAGGCTCGGGCATCGGCCTCAGCCTGACGCGGCTGATTGTGGAGGCTCACGGGGGAACGGTGGAATTGGAGGAGCGTACCGATGGCCGTGGCGCGGTCGCCACCGTTCGCCTTCCGCTGTCCGATTGAGCGTCCGCGCTGTCCGGACCCGGACACAGGTGTCCATTATCGGACAGACCGGTGACCGATTTCGATAAGACGCATGCGAAAAATCGACATTCATGGCCCTGGCAAGGCAATTCGCAAGGATTCCGCCTTGAGCATGCGGACGCCTGCCGCCTAGATTCGCCCGGCGCATAGGGCGCGCAACATCAATGATCGAGGACGACATGAACCGTATCCTGGAACTGCAACTCCTGCAGGTCGACATGGCGACGCAGAACGAGACGAACGAAACCAACTACAGCACGTGCAGCCACAGCGCCTGCTCGACGGCGAACGGCGACGGGTTCGAGGATCTCTGACACCGCGGGGCGGTGGCAGATGGCCACCGCCCCTGTCGTCAAGCAAGGACTTCGCAAGGGCGTGCAGTATGGAGCGGTACACGGAATTGTTGCAGTACACCGCCGTCGATCGAGAGTTCTTCGAACCGTACGGCAAGCGGGAGATCGACCCGGGCGACTTCGCCAGGCCCGTGCAGCGCATCCTTCCACCTACATGGACGATGCGACGGTCCGGAATATGGATGCATTGCCAGCCGCCCGCGGCCGACTTGCCCGCGCAGGGCTGGAAGATCCACGTGTCCAGCGTGGCGTCGACGGCGCGCATCGTGCTGTCGATTGCCGCCGCGACGCTCGCCGCCTCAGGCACCGCCTTCAAGTTCGCCGCCGATGCGCGCATGCTTGCAGCGATCAACGGAAAACGTTGGCCGCGCGGCGGTTCGGGGAAGTTCATCACCGTCTATCCGCGCAGCGTGGACGATTTCCGGCGCATCGTCGACGACCTGTACGTAGCGCTCTCGGGTTATGTCGGGCCGTACATCCTCAGCGATCGACGGTACCGCGATTCGCGGGTGCTCTATTACCGCTATGGCGGAATCGCAGGCCAATACCGCACAACGTCGGACGGCCGGCGCGAATATGTGCTGCGTTCGCCGGACGGCAATCTCGAGGTCGACGAGCGCAAGCCGCATTTCCATCTTCCCGCCTGGCTGCGCGATCCGTTTCCACAGGAGGGCGCCGATGCCGGCAGCGATCACGCACACCTCGGCGGCGGCCGGTTTCGCATTCGGCGTGCGCTCTCGTTTTCGTCCTCCGGCGGCATCTACCTGGGTGACGACCTGGACGCGGGGCGCCGGGTGATCATCAAGGAAGCGCGTCCCTATATCGGTGGTGGGGACACGTCCGCGGCCACGCTCCGGAAGGAATTCCGGCTGCTCCGCAGGCTGGCCCCGCACGGCGTGGCACCACTGCCAGTAGCGCACTTCCGCGACTGGGAGCACAGCTATCTCGTCGAGGAGTACATCGAAGGGGATACCCTCCGCCACTGGTTGGCGCGCCGCTATCCCTGGCTGAAGACGCGAACGACGCGCGAGAACGTGCAGCGTTACCTTGAGGAAATCGTAGCCGTGTTCACGCGCTTCGCGGAGGCGCTCGACCTTGCGCACGGTGCCGGCGTCTCGCTCGGCGATCTCTCGTTCCACAACTGCATCGTCACGCCGGAAGGCGGCTTGCGCCTGATCGACCTGGAGACGGCGGTGGAGGAGGGGCTCGATTTACCGATGGACGTACGCACGCCGGGGTTCGCCTCGCCGCGGCCGCTGCGCGATCATCCGGACGCTGCGCGCGCCGAAGACGCCTACGCGTTCGGCGCGAACCTCCTGGCCGCGGTGATGCCGATGAACGCCATGTTGCCGTTGGACCGCCAGTCCGCGACGCGGTTCGTGCGGCGCCTGAGTGGAGACCTGGGCTATCCGCGGGAGCTCGCGCCCATCATCGATTCACTGCTGGATATCGACGCCACGAGGCGCGCCTCGCCGGTGGAGGCGATGAAGCGCCTGCGTGCCGCGCTGGAGACTTCACCGGCAATCTGCCCCACCGTAAGCAACGCGCCGCCGCCGGACCATGCGAACGAGCTTTTCTCGTACGTCGACGCCATGGCGAAGCGTGCGAGGCCCGATCGATACGTTCCCGCGGGGCCCGAAGTCTTCCAGTCGCATCCCTGGGGAGCGGCCCACGGTGCGGCGGGCGTATTGCATGCTTACCTTCGTGGTGGCCGGACGCCGCCGGAGGGATTGGTGGCGTTCGTTGCGGATGGTGCACGCCGGAAGCAGGACCGCGGTACGAGCCTGATGTACGGCGACGCTGGCATCGCATGGGTACTGTTCGATGCAGGCGAGCGGGAACTGGCGGCGGAGATGCTGCGCGGCCACATGCCCGACGCCGCCATTTGCGAACGCGCCGGACTGCATGACGGCCTCGCCGGTTGGGGCCTCGCCCGTATCAAGGCGTGGCGCGAGACGGCGGAGGAGGAATTCCTCGCCGCCGCCGCGGAGGCAGGCGAGGTGTTGCTACGGAAGGCGGCGCGCGGTGAAGGCTCGCTGTGCTGGCCGAATGGCGACGTGCAGCCGGTCGGCCTCGGTCATGGTGCCGCGGGTGTCGCACTGTTCCTTCTGCACCTGAATGTGGCGACAGGCGACGAGCGTTTCCTGCGCGCCGCCGACGCCGCACTGTCGTTCGACCTCGCTCAACGCGGCAGCAATCCCGACGGTGATTCGACGTGGCCGAAACAGGTCGGCGGCATCACGATGTTCCCGTACCTTCGGCACGGCACGGCAGGTATCGTCGCAGTGGCCGCACGTTTCCATGCCTGTACCGGCGACGCAAGGTATCGTCACGCCGTGCGTGGCGCCGAAGCGGACCTGATGCGCCGGCACGCCATTTCGCCCAGCCTTTTCGATGGGCTCACCGGCATCGGCGAAACGTTGCTGGACCTCGCCGGCATTTTTCCGGATAGCGCAACCTCGTACCTCGCCGCCGCTCGGCACATTGCCCGCGGCATCGAGCCGTTCCTCGTGCCGAGGGACGAAGGCTTGGCTGTTCCCGGCGTCGAACTGCTGCGCCTGAGCTGCGACTTCGCAACGGGCAACGCGGGCGTGGGTGCTTTCTTCGATCGCCTCCATCGCGGTGGCGCGGCGTCCTTCATGCTCGACGAGCACCTGTCGCTCGGCGCATGGAAACCGCCCGCGAACGTGATGGCATGAGGTTCCGCTACGTCGCTCCCTAACGATGCAGCGGTGCGGCGCCCACCGGCCGGGGAGGCCGGTGGGCGCCTTTTTTTTGCGCATGCAGGTGCCTGCGTCCCCCGCCCCGAACTCACAGGTGGAACTTCGCCTCCACGAGCCACGTCCGCGACGGGTACGGGTAGTACACGTAGTAGCGCCGGTCGGTGAGGTTGTCCACGCCGACGCCGAGGTCCACGTGGTCGCTTGCCTTCCACGACACCTTCGCATCGAAGGTCAGGAAGTCGCTGGCGCCGCCGAAGGTGTCGGGGTTGATGTCGCTGTGGTCGAGGGTGTTGTACTGGCGGCCCGAGTAACGCCCGGCCAGTGTGAGCGCAAGGCGTTCGGTGGCGCGCCAGGTGGCCACCAGGTTCGCGCGCCAGCGCGGGATGCGGTAGAACTGCTTGCCTTCGGAGGCGGGATTGCGGCGGTTGCGCACCGTGGTTGCCTGCGTGTACGCCGCGTTGGCGGTGAGGTCGAGGCCTTGCCAAAGCACGTCGCGTGCCTGGTAGCTGGCTTCGGCACCGCGCGTACGCACCAGCCCGACGTTCTGCACGTTGGTCACGTTCGGGAACGCCGTGGTGTCGGTCTGGCTGAAAAGCGTGTTCCGCGTGTCGCTGCGGAACACGCTGAATCGCGCCACGCCATTTTCGCGATACCACTCCGCCGAGAGTTCGCGCGACAGATCGTTCTCTGGCTTCAGGTTCGGATCGTTGTTCACGAGCGCGATGCCGTTGAAGGTACCCTGGAACAGTTCGTTGACGGTGGGGAAGCGATAGGCGCGGGCCGCGGACAGACGTAGCAGCACGGAGTCGCTGGCGGTCCATGCCAGTGAGGCTTTCGGCGAGGTGTGCGATTCCTTTCGTTCCGGATAACCGACCCGCGCAGTAGCGGTCGAGCGTGATCCGCCAAACGCCCTCCATTGTTCGTAGCGGGCACCGACGGTAAGGCGCCAGCGGTCCGCCAGCTGCCATGCATCCTGCAGGTAGACCGCCTGGGTCTGCGTGCTGCCGCCATTGGCGGACGCGAGCGGGCCGGCGCCGCCGGTGCGCCATGCGTCCAGCGCATAGCTGGCGTTGTCGAGCCGGTATCCGTCGTAGTGGTAGCCAAAGCTCACGGTGTGCGTGTTCGGTCCGGCACCTTCCGGCGTATGGCTGGCGCGCAGGTCGAACGTGCGCCAGCGGCTGCCGTCGCCGGCCGTGAGTAGCCCTGCATCGTCGTATGTCACCCCCGAGGCGGCACGGTCGCGGTTCCGGTCCATGTCGAAGTAGGAGATATTGCCCTCGACGTTCCAGCCCGACTCCTTGTGTGTACCCAGGGACAGTCCGTAGAGATAGTTGCGGCTTTGCCGTGTGCTGGGCGCGAAGAAGTTCGCCGGCAGCGTGTACTGCCTGCCGCCGATCGTGACGGGTCCCGACCACACGGGCTGTCCTTGAGCGTCGCGCAGGAAGGTGTCCGTGCGATGCGACAGGTCTTGTTTCCAATAGCCTGCCGTCAGTGCGCCGGTGAGTTGCGGGGTGAAGTCGTAGGTGAGGCGCACGTGTGCTTCGTCCTGGCTGCTGGCTTCCTGTCCTTCGCTGTTGACGCCGAGGACTTGCCTGGGCAGACCGTTGGCGCCGCTGTCGGCAATGGCACCCGTGACGGGATTGACCATCCCCGGACGCGTCGAGGTGGCTTGCGTCGCATACACCAGCGGCTGGCCGTTCGCTTGCAGGTGCGACACGCCCACGAGGAACGCGAAGGCGCCCGTCCGGTTGCCGATGGTGGCCGCCTGGCGGCTGCCGCCGAAGTCGCGATCCACCCCGTACGTGTCGACGTGCTGGGTGAATGCCTGTGCCTCGGCGGTGACTTCCAGCCGATCCGGCATGCGCGTGGTCATGAGCACGGTGGCGCCGATGGCGTTGCCTGGATAGAGCGCCGAGTAGGCGCCGTAGATCACGTCGACGCGCGCGAGGTTTTCGGGAAACGCCATGGACCAGCGCGGCGGGTTTGCCCAGTTGTTGCCGAGCAGGTTGGAGAGCAGCAGGCCGTCGAGGTAGACGAGTCCGCGCGCACTCTGTTGGTTGCTGGTGCCGCGCACCGAGAACGTGGAGTTCTCGTCACCGACGAAGCGCTTCCGGATACCGAAGGCGGGAAGGTACTTCAGCGCGTCCTCGGTATTGATGACATTGAGGCGGTCGAGCTGCGCCGCGCTGACGGTTTCCACCGCGGCCGGCATGTCGGGATCGACACTGCTCGCGGCATGCGTCGCCGAGACGCGCACTTCGCGCAAGGTGGTGGCGCGCTGCGGATCGCTGTCAGTGACTTCGGCATCGCCGGCGTGGGCGGCAAGCGAGGCGGCGCCCATGGCGCAGGCGATAGCGCGCGCAAGCGCGCGCCCGTGGGAAGGAGGCAAGGGCATGACAAAGGGTCCGTTGTCGTTGTCGTTGGCGTGGGTCGTGGATCGAAACGATCAGACGCGCGCGGACGGTGGACCTCGGGCGGGGGCGTGAACGAGACGGACGGGTGGTCCGGCGCGCGGCGCGGGTACGATGCCGGGCGCGTGTGTGAGCGGCGCAAGCGCATGCGCGATGAAGACGCCACCGGCCATCGCGGGTTGTTGCGCAAAAAGCGTGCAGTAGCCGCAGGCGGCGTCGCAGTCTCCGTCGCTTCGCGGCGCCTCGGGCATGGACGCATGGTTCATGCCGTGGTGGTGCATGCCAGCCATCGAGGCGGAGGCGTGCGCGTGCGTGTGCATCGCCATCGCGCCGAGGGTGCGCGACGTGGTGGGCGCGAGCACGATGAGCCAGGTGGCGACCAGCGCCATCCATTGCCACCATGCTGTTCGTGCCGGGCCTTGTCGCACCGGGGCTACCCTCGTTCAACCCTGGACATGGGTCCAGGGATGATCGCACGGCCCCATGTGAATCCCATGCGACACGGTGTCGCTGTGCACGTGACTACCAGGGCCGCGGCGGCACGGCCGGCGGGGGCGCACCGATGGCGGGCGCCTCGCGCAGGCACAGCACGAGGCATACGCCCAGCAGCCCCACGAAGGCGGCAAGCAGGAAGCCGTCGAGGGCGGAAAGCGTGAACGCCTGCGCGCGCACCGCCGCGGCGAGGAGACCCGTGCCACGCGCGTCGGCACCGCCGGCACCCTGGGTGAGCGGCCCCATGGCCTGGGCATAGCTTGCGATGCGTTCCATGGTCGTGGGATCGCCGGCCGTCACGTGCTGCCCGATCAGGTAGGAATGCCACTGCTCCGCCTTGCGCGTGAACACGATCAGCACCGACGTACCCAGCTGTCCGCCGAACAGCCGCGCCGTCTGGATGATCGCGCCGAACGTGATGCCGTCGGCGGGGCCGAGGTGGTGGCCGAAGAAGTAGATGATGGCGGTGAGCTCGAGCGTTTCGCCCATGGCCTGGAGGAGCAGGGCGACGCTGAAATTCGCCTCCACCCACTGCGACGTGATGCCCGTGGCGAGGAGGAAACCGGCCGTGGCGATCGTAAGCCCCGCGCCGATGGCGAAACGCGGCTCGATGCGCCCGAGCATCCATGCCACCGTCGGGGCGATGACGAGCTGGGGCAGGGCGACCCACAGCAGCGCGTTGCCCACTTCCAGCGGTCGCAGGCCGCGCACCTGGATGAGGTAATTGGCCACCAGCGAATTGCTGGCGGTCACCAGGAAGCGCGTGACGAGCACGAGCACGATCAGCACGATCACGTTGCGCCGGACGAGCAGGGCGAAATCGATGCTGGGTGTCTCCAGCGTGGATTCGTGCAGCAGGAAAAGACCCAGGGCGATCACGCCGAGTGCGAGCAGGGTGACCACGAGCGTCGACGAGAACCAGTCGAGGCGGTCGCCTTGGTCCAGCGCGATGAACACGAGCGTGAAACCGGCAGCGCCAAGCAACATGCCGCGGAAATCGCCATGGCGGAGGTAGTCGTGGTCGATCGGGAGGCGGCGCAGGCCGAACCAATACAGTACGAAGAGCGGACCGGCCACCACGGTGTTCTGCCAGAAGACCCAGTGCCATGTGGCGTGCTCCA
>NZ_JBNDHZ010000048.1:0-33274 GCF_056755355.1 Luteibacter sp. HAY1-4A | reverse complement strand
GGAGCTGGTGCGCCGCGTGCTCGACACGATCTGGGTGAACGCACCCAACGGCATTCCGGGCAACGACGATCTTGGCGAGATGTCGTCGTGGTATGTATTCGCGGCACTGGGTATTTACCCGGCGATTCCCGGCCGCGCCGAACTGATCGTCGGCAGCCCGATCTTTACGCGGGCGGTGGTGCACCGCGAAGGCGGCGACGTCACGATCGACGCACCGAATGCCGGTGCCGGCAAGCCTTACGTGACCGTGCTGAAGGTGAACGGCAAGGCCACGACGCGGGCATGGCTGCCCGAATCGTTCGCGCTCAAGGGCGGGAAGCTCACCTTCGACCTGTCGGACAAGCCGAACAAGAACTGGGCAACGAAGGCATCGGACGCGCCGCCGTCGTTCGACAAGCGCTGATTCAGTCGCTCTCTCTCACGTACCAGTCGTCGATCTGCGAAAGGGATTCGTATTTGCGTCGATAGCCGTGGCGGGTCAACAGTTCGAAAAGACCCGCCCGGCGCTTCGTTTCGTAGCCATGCTCCACGGTGATCACGCGCGGCCGGAAGCGGTCGAAGTCGAAGGCCGCGAGGATCATCAGCTCCGAGCCTTCCGTATCGATCGACAGGTAGTCGATATGCGCCAGGCCATGTTCGTCCAGCAGATCGTTGAGCGAAACCGTCTCCACCTCGTAACGTGACGCGGCCGCGCGCTGTCCGCCGAAACGATCCGCATGGCGGTACGCGTCGATCGTGGAAAGCGCACGCTCGACGCAATCGCGGAACAGCACATGGTCGCCCGTGCGATCCGTCACGCAACGACGGTCGATCGCGCAGCGCCGGGTGTTCGCCAGTTCCGCGTGCCAGCTTCGCCCCGGCTCGACCAGCAGTCCTCGCCACCCGTAACAGGTCTCGAGCAGGTGGCTGTTGCTTCCGGTCAGTCCGTCGGCTGCGCCGAACTCGACGAATACGCCGCCGCGCATGCCTTCGGTTTCATGGAGGACGAACAGGTCTTGCAGGAGGTCGGAACGCGAATCCGGCAGGTGAGCCAAACAGAAGCGCAGGAAGGGCGAATCCGCCTCGTCGGCAAGACGCATCTTCCCGCGCATCCGCACCATGAGGCTGATGCTGTCGGCACCCGGCGGAAACACCCGGATGACGTCGTGCCCGAATTCCCTCGCCAGCCGCCGTACCACCCTCATCGCGAGCGCCACATGCGCCTCCGCCGTCCGCAAAGGCGGTGAGTGCCTAGATGGGGCGCCGGGGTTGCCGCAGCCTCAGGGCATTTCCCACCACCGACACGGAGCTGAGGCTCATCGCCAGCGCCGCGATCATCGGCGACAGCGTGACGCCGAAGAACGGGTACAGCACGCCAGCCGCCACGGGTACGCCTATCGCGTTGTACACGAAGGCGAAGAACAGGTTCTGCCGGATGTTCTTCACCGTTTCCCTGGAGAGCGCCCTTGCCCGTGCGATGCCGGCAAGGTCGCCTTTCAGGAGGGTCACCGAGGCGCTCTGGATGGCGATGTCGCTGCCGTTGCCCATGCCGACGCCCACATCCGCGGCCGCGAGCGCCGGCGCGTCGTTCACGCCGTCGCCTGCCATCGCCACCGTGGCACCCCTGCGCTTGAGTTCCGCCACCAGGTTCGCCTTGTCCTCCGGCGATACACCGGCATGCACTTCATCGATGGGCAGTGAGGATGCCACCGCCTTCGCGGTCGCCTCGTTGTCGCCGGTGGCCATCACCAGGCGCACCCCTGCCGCATGCAGTGCATCGAGCGCCGGCTTCGACGACGGTTTCACCGCATCGGCGAGGGACAGCAACGCCGCGAGGCGACCGTCCACCGACAGATACATCGCCGTCGCGCCACGGGAACGGGCCGCTTTCGCCGCATCATCGGCGGCGCTCGTGTCCACGTGTCGCTCGTTCATCAGCTTCGCGTTTCCCAGGGCCACGTCGCGTCCGCCAACCCGGCCGGTCACGCCGCTGCCCACAATCGCCTGGAAAGCCGAAACGGGACTTGTCCCGATGCGCTCGGCTTCCGCCGCCGCGACGATCGCCGCGGCAAGCGGATGCTCGCTGGGGCGTTCCACGGCTGCCGCGAGTGCCAAGGCGTCGGCCCGCTCGATACCGAACACCTGCATATCGACGAGCGCGGGCTTTCCTTCCGTCAGCGTGCCGGTCTTGTCGAACACCAGGGTGTCGACGTCGCGAAGGCGCTCGATCGCTGCCGCGTCCCGGAAGAGCACGCCGCCGCGCGCGCCGCGGCCGCTCGCCACCATGATGGACATCGGCGTGGCCAGGCCCAGTGCGCAAGGACAGGCGACGATGAGCACGCTCACCGCCGCGACGAGGGCATGCGCCGGTGCGGGTGCGGGACCGACGATCCACCATACGGCGAAGGCCATGAGCGCGATCGCGACAACGGCAGGCACGAACCACGCGGCAACCTTGTCCGCCACGCGCTGCAACGGCGCGCGCGAGCGCTGCGCCTCGGCCACCATCATGACGATGCGAGAGAGCACCGTGTCGCTGCCGACGTGCTCCACGCGCATCACCAAGGCGCCATGCTGGTTCTGCGTGCCGCCTGTCACCTTGTCGCCCGCTTTCTTCGCGACCGCCACCGCCTCGCCCGTCAGCATCGATTCGTCGACATGGCTCTCGCCTTCGATCACGCTTCCGTCGGCCGGCACCTTCTCGCCGGGCCGCACGCGGAGGCGATCGCCCACGCGCAGGCTATCCAGTGCGGCATCTTCCTCGGAGCCGTCTTCGGCCAGCCGGCGAGCGGTCTTGGGTACCAGACCCAGGAGTCCCCGCAACGCTTCACCGGTGCGCCGCCGTGCGCGCAGCTCGAGGAAATCGCCCAGCGTCACCAGCGTGACGATCACCGCCGCCGATTCGAAATAGACGTCTACATGGCCATGCATGTCGCGCATGGCCGGCGGGAAAAGCGACGGCGCCAGGAACGCGACAGCGCTGTAAAGCCATGCCACACCGGTGCCCAGGGCGATGAGCGTGTACATGTTCGGCGACCAGGGCAGCAGGGAGCGCCAGCCGCGGGCGAAGAACGGGGCCCCGCCCCACAGCACAACGACCGTAGCGAGCAGCGCTTCGCCCCACCGTGCGATGCCCGACCAGGGGTCGGGCCACATCCAGCCGAACAGGTGCGGTCCCATCGCTACGGCCACGACGGGCACCGTCAGGGCGGCGAGGATCGCAAGGCGCCGCGCAAGCGCGCGTACTTCGCCGTCGTCCTCGTCCAACGATGGCTGGGCGGGCTCGAGTGCCATGCCGCACTTCGGACAAGCGCCAGGGCCTTCCTGGCGCACTTCCGGATGCATCGGGCAGGTATAGATCGTTCCGGCCGGGACAGGTGCTTTGTTTTCGGCCGGCGCCATTGCGGCGCCATGGGAGCAGCAGCTATGGCTCATGCGTTCGGCTCCGCCAGCGCCTTGAGGATCGGGCAGTCTTCCGGCGCACCGTGGCCGGGACACGCCTCGACCAGTTCAGCCAGGCCGTCGCGCACGCGCTGCAGCTCGGCGATCCGCTCCTCGATGGCGTGCAGGCGAGCGGCGGCGCGCTCGCGCACGCCTTCCACGCCGCCGTGCCTGTCGGCCGACAGCGCCAGGAGCTCCCGGATCTCCTCCAGGGTGAAACCCAGTTCCTTGGCACGACGGATGAAGCGCAGCCGCGCCACGGTGCCCATGTCGTACTCCCGGTAACCGGAAGGCCGGCGCTTGGGCTCGGGCAACAGCCCTTCCCGCTCGTAGAACCGGATCGTATCGATGGCGACGCCGGCGCTTTGCGCGACGCGGCCGATGGTGAGGGCGGATTGTGTGGTCATGGGCCAAGTCTAGACCCTTGATCCAGGTCTAGAGTCAAGAGGTTGGTGTGAACCCGCGCCAACATCCCTGTACACCCGATCCGCCCTGCCCCGTTTGAAGGTCATCCCGCCTCGAACGGAGAACCGGATGCGTTCGATCTTCACGACCAGCCTGGCGGCGCTCCTCTGTCTGGCCGCTGCGGCCCCGGCCGCCAGCGCCGCCGATAAGCCGCTTTCGCAGGAAGACGCTGCGTGGCTGGATCGCGTCACCTTCGGCGTGGACAGCGCCACGGTGGCCAGCTACCGCGAACTTGGCAGGCATCGCTTCCTCGAAGCGCAGTTGCATCCGAAAGCCGATGCCTTGCCCCAGCCGATCGCCGCGCAGATCGCCGGTTTCGATGTGATGAAGACGCCACCGGATACGTTGCTGGCCCAGGTGCGCAACCAGTATCGCGATATCAAGGCCATGCCCGATGGCGATGCGAAGCAGGAGGCGCGCAAGGCGCTGCAGAAACAGGGCAACGAGTATGCGCAAGAGGCCCAGGCGGCCGAACTCCTGCGTGCCGTCTACGATGAAAACCAGTTGCGGGAACAATTGGTGTGGTTCTGGCTGAATCACTTCAGCGTGTTCAAGGACAAGGGGCGAGTGCGCTGGCTGGTCGCGGACTATGCGCAGAACACGATACGGCCGCACGCGCTCGGCAAGTTCCGCGATCTCGTCATGGCCACGCTGAAAAGCCCGGCCATGCTCGAATACCTCGATAATGCGCAGAACGCGCGCGACAAGGTGAACGAGAACTACGCGCGCGAGCTCATGGAGCTCCACACACTCGGCGTGAACAGCGGCTACTCGCAGGCCGACGTGCAGAGCCTCGCTCGCATACTCACGGGCGTGGGCGTTAACTTCGATGGCCAGCCGCGCAAATTGCGCCCGGAGCTCAGGCCTTATTACGTCCAGGAAGGCGTCTTCGAGTTCAATCCGAACCGTCATGACTTCGGCGACCAAGTCCTCCTCGGCAAGACCATCAAGGGAGGCGGGTTCGACGAAGTCGAAAAGGCTGTCGATCTCATCGTCAGCCAGCCGGCATGTGCCACGTTCATTTCGACCAAACTGGCAAAGTACTTCGTCTCGGATAACCCGCCTCCCTCGCTGATTGCCGCCATGGCGAAGACCTTCCGCCGCAGCGACGGCGACATCGGCAAGGTGATGGAGACGATGCTCACCTCGAAGGAGTTCACCGCGTCGCTGGGCAAGCGCTACAAGGACCCGACCCAGTTCCTCGTTTCGACCATGCGGCTTGCCTATGACGGCAAGCCGGTGGAGAACCCGCGCCCGCTGGTGAACTGGATCAACCAGCTCGGCCAGGCGCCGTTCGGCCGAATTACGCCCGATGGCTGGCCGACGACGGAGTCCGAATGGTCGAGCTCAGGGCAAGTGGCAAAGCGCTTCGAGATCGCGCGCTCGATCGGCAGCGGCGCCAATCATCTCTTCGACCTGGACGAAGCCGGCACGCGCAGCGTCGGTGGCTTCCCGCAGCTCACCACGCCGACCTACTACGCCACGATCGAACCTACGCTGGGGCCCAAGACGCGCAGCGCGCTGTCGCAGGCCACGTCGCAGCAGGAGTGGAACACCTTCCTGCTCGCTTCACCCGAATTCAACTACCGCTGAGGTTCCGCCATGGACCGCCGCCAATTCCTCATCACGCTCGCCGCGACCGTGCCCGCGCTGACCCTGGGCGGCAAGGTGTTCGCCGCGCCGGCCAGTTCGCCGCGCTTCCTGCTCGTGTTCCTTCGTGGCGGCTACGACGCCAATAACCTGCTGGTGCCGTACACGAGCGATTTCTACTACGAGTCACGCCCGAGCATTGCGCTGGCCAGGCCCACGGCCGGCGATCCGAAGTCGGTACGCGCGCTCGACGCGCACTGGGGGCTCACGCCGGCTGTCGCGCAAACCATGGGGCCGCTGTGGGACAAGAAGCAGCTCGCGTTCATCCCGTTCGCCGGGACCGACGATCTCTCGCGCAGCCATTTCGAAACGCAGGACAACATCGAGGCAGGCGAACCGAGCGACGCACGCCAATACGCCTCGGGCTTCATGGGCCGCCTGAGTGGCGTGCTGCGCGGCGTGCCGCCCATCGCCTTCACCGACGCCCTGCCGCTCTCCTTCCGGGGCACGGGCGAGGTGCCGAACATTTCGCTGAAGGGCAACGGCAAGGCCGTGTTCGACGACCGTCAGTCGAAGATCCTGGCCAGCATGTACGAAGGCACGCCCCTGCAAGCGGCCGCCACCGAAGGCCTGCAGCTACGCCAGCAGGTGGCGCAGGACCTGCAGACGGAAATGGTCGCCGCCAGCCGCGGCGCCGTGAACGCGCGCGGGTTTGCCCAGCAGGGACAGCGCATGGCGACCCTGATGAAAGACCGCTTCCGCCTCGGCTTCGTCGATGTGGGCGGCTGGGATACGCATGTGAACCAAGGCGGTGCGGATGGCCAGCTCGCCAACAACCTCGACAACCTCTCGCAAGGTCTCAGCGCCTTCGCCGACGGGCTCGGCGAGGCGGAATGGAACAACACCGTCGTTGTCGTCGTTTCCGAATTCGGCCGCACCTTCCGGGAGAACGGTAACAAGGGCACGGACCATGGCCATGGCACGACGTATTGGGTGCTGGGCGGAAAGGTGCATGGCGGGCGCATCGCCGGCGAGCAGGTAGCGATCGATGCGGGCAGCCTGCTGCAGAATCGGGACTACCCCGTGCTCAATAACTACCGCGATGTGCTGGGTGGGCTGATGAAGCGGATGTACGGGCTGTCGGATGGGGACGTCGGAAAGGTGTTCCCCGCCGCTAAACCCCGCGATTTGCAGCTCGTGTGAGTATTGCGCCAGCGCGCTCCCACGGGCAGCGCGCGATGTCGCGTGCAAGTCGGCCCGTCACGGCCCGACCCGTCAGCTAGCGCTCGACGGCGCCAGACAGACACCTCTCCTCAGGCGCGTTCACCGCCCTGCTGTAGCGTGCGGTTGGCCCACACCAAGGAAATCCCGGCCACCCCCTTGCCGTTTTTGCGGTGCAGCGTGACAGGCGTGGCATCACCGCCTTAATTTGCGCCTGGGGATTTAGATCGATCCAAGTGACGAATGGTCAAGACAGCCGTGCCGCGGCTGCCTCTGGCCGTCCGGATCGGGACTCGAAGTCGGGGAGCCAGCGCATGAAACCTAGAATTATCCGCGTTTTATCGACGACCGGCACCCGCGCCGTCGTACCGCATTCCCAGAGTTGAAGCTTCCATCGCCTGCGAGCCGGGGGGCTCACTGGCGGCCTGAATTTTGGATCGATCCAAGTTGTAGGAGGACGCGTGCAGTCATAGATCGCACATCTGCAGCAGTGAACGGGGGAGTACCGCGCCACTCACTATTTCGGCGCGCATCACTGAGGGAAAACAACAATGTCTTATTTGCCGCACATGCTCACGCGCAAGCCGCTTTACGCCGCCATCGCTTCCGCCACCTTGTCGCTCGCCGGCTTCGCGATCGTTCCCGCGACGGCCTTCGCGCAAGATGCTGCGCCCGCCGCCTCGACGGCAGCGACGCCCGCGCCCGCCCAGACGGACAAGGACCGGCAGGCTGCCGATAAAGAACAACAGACCGCAGACAAGGACCGGCAGGGTAACGCCGCCAAGAGCGCCACCAAGCTGGACACGGTCGTCGTCACGAGCTATCGCCAGTCGATCGACCAGAACGTGCTCGACAAGCGCGACGCCAATTCCATCGTGGAAGTCATCAACGCGCAGAACATCGCGCAGTTCCCCGCGAAGAACATCGCCGACGCGCTGGCACACGTGCCGGGCGTGGTCATCAGCCGCGAATCGGGCGAAGGCAAGACGGTCAGCATCCGCGGCCTCGCGCCGGAACTGACCTATACGCAGTTGAACGGCAACTACGTCGCCTCGGCCGATACCTCGGCGGGCCTGACGCGTTCGTTCAACTACACGCTGTTCCCCGCGAACATGTTCTCGGACATCAAGCTCTACAAGAGCCTCGAGGCGCGCCTGGACGAAGGCGGCATCGGTGGCAACGTGGACCTGCGCACCCGCCGCCCGCTCGAGATGGACGCGAACGAAGGCTTCGTTACCGGCACCGCCGCGGGCTCCGACAACAGTGCGAAGGTGGAGCCGCAAGGCGCCGCGCTGTGGTCGTGGAAGAACAAGGACGAGACGTTCGGCGTGCTGCTCGCCGGCGCCTACCAAAAGCGCCAGGCACGAACCTATTCGGCGGACGGCTCGAGCTGGCACTGGTGGTCCGATAACTGCCGCGACCACGAGACCTGTACCCAGCCGCCGGTGGACATCCACGGCAATCCGTACAGCTCGGCCGTGAACAACAACATCGACCTGTGGGGCAACGGTGTCGTCGACCAGGCCGGGAACGTCTCCAACGGCTTCTGGATGCCGCAGCAGTTCTCCACGAGCCGCAACGACCTGACCCTGAAGACCAAGGGTGCCCAGGCCACGATGCAGTTCAAGCCGAGCGAGCACTTCCTGCTGACCGGTAACTACTTCCGCTTCGAGCGCCAGCAGACCCAGATCACCAACACCCTGGAAATCCCGGAGTGGGGCCTGCCGAGCAACAGCAACTACGCCGACCAGAACGGCCGCCTGCTCGCGCCGAACGGCCTCACCTTCGACAAGTCCGGCACCATCGTCACCGGTGCGAACTACGTGCTGCCGCCCGCCGGCGTGGGTTGCAACTCCACGGTGAACCCGGTTACGGGCGCCAGCCGTCAGGCGGTGGACGTGTGCAACACGGAAATCCCCTGGCTCAACGGCAACTACTCCGTCGAGAAGGCCACCTCGCAGACGCTCAACCTCGAAGGCGAGTGGGACAACGGCGGCAACCTGAGCGGCTCGTTCAACGTCGGCCGCACCTGGGCAAAGGGCGGCCCGTCGATCGAACTGGGCATGGCCGCCAAGCCGCGTAACTTCGTCAACGGCCAGTGGGTGAACGGCAGCACCGGCGCCGCATGGAACCTCAGCGGCAAGCCGGGCATCACCGCCGATCAGTCCGTATTGCAGAACATGCTCGCGGGCGCCGGCCAGGTCGACCTGGGCTCGACCGGCTCCAACATGGTGAACACCCGTACCTCGCAGAACTTCGCGCAGGCGGACTTCACCTGGGCCTTCGATTCCTCGTGGTTGCAGTCGCTGCAGTTCGGCGCCAAGTACAGCGATGCGAACGCCGAGCAGCAGAGCAACGAGGTGCGCTGGTACTGCAAGGGCACCACGCTGCAGTTCCAGACCTGCGACCCGAACGCCGGCCAGTTGCCCGCCAGCTTCCTGCTGCCGAACTACCTCGAGGGCGTGAACCATGCCTACGGCGACAGCATCTTCCCGGCGATCAATTTCCCGGCTTACTACAACCACCTGAACGACACGTACGACCGGACGATCTACAACAAGCCGCAGAACAAGTCCTCGATCGGCGAGAAGATCGCTGCCGCCTATGTCCAGGCGAACTTCGACACGGGTACCGTGCGAGGCAACGTCGGCGTGCGCTTCGTCACCACGAAGCAGGACCTCACCGTCGCCAACCAGGTCACCACGAACAACGCGACCTACTACCACGACGCAGGCGGCAACATCCTGATCTGCCCGGCTACCGGCATCAATGCGGGCGGTGGTCCTTGCGCTCCGGGTGACTTCCAGTACCTCCCGCGCGAGGTGGCCGTCGTCGAAAGCTTCAACAACTCGACGACGAACAAGCGTTACAACAAGTTCCTGCCCAGCTTCAACGTGGCATGGACGATCGCGGAAGACTTCGTCCTCCGTGCCGCCGGTTCGCAGGCGATGGCCCGTGCCAACTACACGGACCTGGCCCAGCTGGGCCAGCTGACGAACAACACGCAGGAGTACTACAACGACCGCAAGCAGTTCGGCGCTCCGCTGCCGGGCTGGTACGGTTCCGGTGCCAATGCCGACCTCAAGCCCTTCACGGCTACGCAGTTCGACCTGGCCGGCGAGTGGTACTACGCGCCGCACGGCGTCGTCGGTATCGACTTGTTCCAGAAGAAGGTGAAGAACTTCGTCGTTCCGGTCACCGTCAACAATATCGACGTGGACGTGGGCGGCACGCCGACGAACTTCCGCCAGTACAGCACGAACGCCAACGGCCGTTCCGGCACGTCGAAGGGTATCGAGTTCTACGCGCAGCACACCTGGGACTCGGGCTTCGGCTACATCGCCAACTACACGCTCAACCACACCAACGAAACCGCCGTCTCGTTGGGCGACACCCAGGTCGGCAAGGCCGAGTTGATCGGTAGCGCGAAGTACGCGGCGAACGTGTCGCTGTTCTATGAAAAGAACGGCCTGCTGCTCCGTGCCAGCGACAACTGGACCGGCCGCACGATGCAAGGCCTGGCCGCCGGCCTGCCGATCTACGCGCAGCCGTACCACCAGATCGATCTGAACGGCGACTACGAGTTCAACAAGCACTTCATGGTCACCGCCTCGATCATCAACTTCAACAAGGCAAGGCCGCACACCTACCTGGGTGGCGACACGCGGTCGCGCCTGGTCCAGCTGCTGTATCCGGGCCGCCAGTACTACCTCGGCGTGACCTACAAGTTCGGTGGTGAAAGCGACAAGTAAGACGATCGGCGGGGCCGGGCACATCGCCCGGCCCCGTTTTCTTTCCAAGCGAAGGAAACCCACATGACCATTCCCAAGGCACGTGTTCCCCACCGTGCCCTCGCCGTCGCGCTGTCGATGCTCATCGTGACTTCGGCGACGGCCGTCCTTGCCAAGGACAACAAGGCAGCCTCATCCACCGCGCCGGTGGACATCGCCAATCCGCTGGTGGGCACCGCTTCCCTCGACAAACAGGCGCTGCTCGGCAACGCACCCCCGCCCGGCGAGCCCACCTACACCGGCATGACCACACCGGGCGCCAGCCTTCCGCAAAGCGCGACCGAAGCCGCGCCGGTGAACATCAATGCCGACCTGGGCTTCGCGACGGGCGTGCCCGTGGCATACGACTACCGGCGTCCCGTGATGTTCGGCTTCACCGGGGGTGGCTCGACGTACGGTGCGCGTGGCGCGCCGATGGTCATGCCCGTGGTGGGCGACTGGACCGTGCCGCCCGACTACGCCACGTCGTATTACGACAAGGCCACCGAGAAGGCGTCCCCCGGCTACTACGCGGTCGACCTCGCAACGTTCCGCACGAAGGTGGAACTGACGGCGACACAGTGGACCAGCCTCATGCGCTTCACTTTCCCGGAGAGCCACCGCTCGAACGTGGTGGTGAACCTGCGCCGGGCGGGGGGCGATGTCGAAGTGGTGGACGACCATACCGTCCGCGGCGTCGCCACGGCGGGCCGCAGGGACAGGGACGCCGACGGTCCTTACTTCATCGCGGAATTCTCGCGCCCGTTCGCCAGCTTCGGTACGTTCCACTCCGAGGTGACGAACAAGGGCGAGGGGCTCGGTCACGAGGACGTGCAGGCGGGGCGCCGGAACGTGTCGGGCGACTACGCCGGTGCCTACCTCACCTTCGATACCAAGGCCGGCGACCAGGTGGTGGTTCGCATCGCCCATGGGCACAGCGCCGAGGAAGCCGGACAGCGGCTTCGCGCGCAGGACAGCGACACCGACTTCGATCGCGTGCATGCGAAAGCCCGTGCCCGCTGGGCCGAGCTGTTCGATCGCGTGGAAGTGACGGGCGGCACTCCGAAGCAGCGCAGCCTGTTCTACTCCACGCTTTACCACTCCTTCGCCAGTCCGCGCATGATCGCCCGCAAGGGCGAGCATTACACCGACGGCGACGGTCATGACCAGGTCGCGGATTACGATCACTACGGACCCGTACCCTTCTGGGACACGGGCCGCAACCAGATCACGCTCCTTATGTTGCTCGAGCCGAAGGTCGTGCAGGACATCATGCGTTCCGAGTTCGATCGGGCGCGCGAGCGCGGTTACATGAACACGTCGTTCCACGGCGACCACGCCGTGTTCCTCTACGACGGTGCCTGGCAGCGCGGCATCGACTTCGACTACGCGGCCGTGTACGAGTACCTGCGCAAGAACGCCACCGACCCGAACGGACCGCGCGGTTACCTTGCCGAGTACGTGAAGCAGGGCTGGATCTCCGACATCGTTCCGCCCGGCAATCCCAGCCCCCCGTATGCCGGCGGCAAGGCCGGCGTCGCCACCACGCTCGAATATGCCTGGGACGACCACGCGCTCGCCGACGTCGCGCGCAGGCTCGGCAAAACCGACGACGCCGAGATGTTCATGCGGCGCGCCGCGAACTACCGCAACGTGTTCGACCCGTCGGTCGGCTTCTTCCGGGGCCGCACCGAGGACGGGAAATGGATCTCTCCCTTCGATCCGGGCGAGCCGTACTACAACTTCATGATGAAGGAAGGCTCGGGCTGGTCCACGCTGTGGCTGGTGCCGCACGACGTGCAGGGCCTCATGACCCTGCTCGGCGGACGCGACGCCTTCAACGCGAAGCTCGACGCGTTCTTCTCCACGCCCTATACCGCCAAGGGCATCTGCCGCGACTGCACCGGGTTGATCGGGCAATACGTGCAGGGTAACCAACCCGACCAGCAGGCCGCCTACCTGTATGCGTGGAGCGGACAGCCCTGGAAGACGCAGGCGCTGACGCGGCGCATCCTCGAAGAACTGTACGGCAGCGACGCCACCGGCTATGGCTTCCCGGGCATGGACGACCAGGGATCGACGTCGTCCTGGTACGTGCTGAGCGCGATGGGTTTCTATCCGGTCGATCCGTCGACCCCGGACTACATCATCGGCAGCCCCATCTTCGACCGCGTTCGCCTGCACATGGGTAACGGGAAGACCTTCGAGATCGTCGCGCGCAACAACTCGGCGAAGAACAAATACATCCAGTCGGCCACGCTCGACGGCAAGCCCTGGACGAAGCCCTGGTTCAGCCATGCCGACATCGCGAACGGCGCCACGCTGGTACTCACGATGGGTCCCGAGCCGAACAAGGCCTGGGGTGCCGATCCGCACGATGCACCGCGTTCCATGTCCGCGGAACAGCGGTAATACGAGAAAGGGAAGAACGGATGACGAATCGAACGAAAGCCATGAAGCTAGGTACCTGCGTAGGTATCCTGCTGGCGACGGGCGTGGCGATGACGGCGCACGCGGGTACGGAAGGTGCCGGCGTCTGGAACGGCAAGACAGCACCCCTCTCGACACCGTGGACGAACAAGGTATCGCCGGGCAACGCGTTACCCGAGTATCCACGGCCGCAACTCGCGCGGCCTTCGCTGGAACATCCCCGCTGGATGAACCTCAACGGGCTCTGGGAATTCGCGGCGACCGAGGCGGACACGGCACCGTCGTTCGGCCATGCGCTGAAGGACAAGGTACTGGTGCCCTACCCCATCGAGTCCGTGCTGTCGGGCGTGCAGAAGCACTCCGACTTCATGCTCTATCGCCGGACGGTGGACCTACCCTCGGACTTCACCGCCAATGGCCAGCACGTGGTGCTGAACTTCGGCGCCGTTGCCCAGGAAGCCACGGTCTACGTCAACGGCAAGCAGGTGGCGAAGCATGCGGGCGGCTACACCTCCTTCGGTGCCGACATCACCGCTGCGCTCCAGCCGAAAGGGCCGCAGGAGATCGTCGTGGCCGTGCACGCGCCCGTCGATGGTGCCAACGTCATGGTGGGCAAGCAGCGGCTGAAGCCGGAAGGCATCTTCTACACGGCCGCCTCCGGCATCTGGCAAACGGTGTGGCTGGAGCCGGTACCTGCCTCCCGCCTCACGCAGGTGGACTTCACCGCCGTGCCGGCCCTGGACGCCTTCACCGTCACCGCGAAGACCGAGGGTGACGCAAGCGACGCCACGCTGCGCGTCACGGCCTATGCCGGCGGCAAGCCCGTCGGCGAGGCCAGCGGCCCCGCCGGCAAGCCGATGCGCCTGGCGATCGCGCAGCCGCGGCCATGGAGCCCTGAGGATCCGTTCCTCTACACGTTCAAGGCCACGCTCGAGAAGGGCGGGCAGCGGGACGAAGTAACGAGCTACGCGGGCTTGCGCACTGTCGCCCTCGCGAAGGTGGGCGGGCGCAACCGCATCGTGCTGAACGGCAAGCCGACCTTCCTGCTGGCCACGCTCGACCAGGGTTACTGGCCCGATGGCCTGCATACGGCGCCGACCGATGCGGCGCTCAAGTTCGACATCCAGAAGACGAAGGACCTGGGCTTCAACACCATCCGCAAGCACATCAAGGTGGAACCGGCGCGCTGGTACTACTGGGCGGATCGCCTGGGCCTGATGGTGTGGCAGGACATGCCCGCCTTGCCGAACGGACGCAACGACAAGTTGAGTGAAGCGGACAAGGCGACCTTCCGCGCGGACGTGTCGGCCATCGTCGAGCAGCTCAAGGGCGAGACGTCGATCGTCGGCTGGATCCCGTTCAACGAGGGCTGGGGGCAGTGGAGCATTCCCGCCGCCGCGGAACTGGCGAAGCAGATCAAGCAGCTCGACCCGTCGCGCCTGGTCAACGCGCGCAGCGGACTCAATTGCTGCGACACCAAGGGCGATCCGCATGCGGGCGACGTGTACGACGTGCACGACTACCAGGGCCCCGGCCTGCCCGTCCCGGACGAGACGCGCGCGTCCATGGACGGCGAGCACGGTGGCCTGACTTTGCATGTGCCCGGCCATGTGTGGCCGAACACTTCGATCAACCCTTATGGCGCGGTGAAAGACAATGCCGCCCTCAACGACGGCTATGTCGCCAATACCGCGGTGCTGCGCGACAAGGGCACGGCGATCGGCATGTCGGGCAGCGTCTACACCCAGATCACCGACGTCGAAGGCGAGCACAACGGCCTGTTCACCTACGACCGCAAGGTGGAGAAGGTAGACGAGGCCAGGGTACGCGCCATCAATGAGGCGACGATTCGCGCCGGTGGGGCTCCCTGAGCCCACCGGACGATTCGTCGCCTTCGACGACCACGCGATTCCGCCCCATGTGCTTGGCCCGGTAAAGCGCGGCATCGGCCGCGCGGCGCAGGCGTTGCAGGTCGTGCCCCATCGTATCGGTGCAGGCCAACCCGATGCTGACGGACAGTGGCACCACCACGCCGTCCGTCACCAGCGGTGACGCCTCGAGCGCGGCACGTATGCGTTCGGCGACCACCGTGCCCTGCAGCCGCGGCGTGTCCATCAGCAGGATGCCGAACTCCTCGCCGCCGAGGCGTCCGAGCAGGTCGCCGCCGCGCAGCTGTGCCTTGAAGATCGCGACGGCATGTTTCAGCACGGCATCGCCGACGGCGTGTCCGTGCGCGTCGTTCACCTGCTTGAAATGGTCGAGGTCGAGGAAGACGAGGCAGCCTTCGCCCATGCGCTTCTCCAATACGCGCAGCAGGCGTTCGGATTCGCTCATGAAATGCTGGTGGTGGAAGATACCGGTGAGCCCGTCGCACGACGAGAGCCACTTGAAGCGAAGCTGCGAGCGCTTGATCCGTACCATCCAGAACACGATGGACAGGAGGAGCAGCGACATCAGGACGATGTAGAGCCGGCTCGTCTCCACGGCCTTGGCATCCAGCGCTTTCTGCAGGCGCAGGATGCGGTTCTCCTTGCTCAGCCCCTCCGTCTCCAGCTTCTCCGCGCGGAAGTGCTGGCGGGCGGCTTCGTACGCCGCGTTACGCACGTTCGCGTCGCGCAGGTAGCCCTGGTCCTGGATGACGTAGCGCTCGTAGTAGTCCAGCGCGTTGGCGTAGTGCCCCTCGTCCTTCTCGATCGTATAGAGGATGCGGTAGGCGAAGCGAAGCGCTTCGTTGACATCGCCCACGTGTCCCAGGGCCACGGTCTCCAGCGCGGCCTTGCGCGCCTCGTCCACCCGGCCCATCTGTTCGTAGATCTGCGCACGCTGGCTGGACAGGCTGATGATGTGCGGGAAATACCGGCTCGCCTGGATGGCGGGGGCGATGCGCTGGATCGTGGCCAGCGCCTCGTCCAGCCTGCCTTCGTCGAACAGCCGGTCCACGAGGATCAGCGACATGGTGTGGGCGAAGATCGGCTGGCCGTCCACCTTGCACGTGTCGATCGTGCCCAGCAATTCCGGGCTGCGGGAGGTCAGCACACGCGCTCCCTCGAGCGCCGTCACCTTCTGCACCATCGCCTGGCAGGTCGACTGCCCCGCCGGCGTGGCCTTCAACATCATGTCGGCGTACTTCAGGCCCTGATCGGGCTGCCCCGCGAACGTCAGCATCTGCGACAGGTTGGCGAGGAGCACGAAGCGGGCTTGCGGATCGGTGACGGTCGGCAGCGTGTCCGCCGCACGCGTGGCCATGGCATAGGCTTCGGCGTACTTGCCCTGCTCACCCAGGTTGTTCATCAACATGGCGATCGCGCGCGTGCCGACGGGATCGTCGTCGTCGTGGGCCATCACTTGCCGCAGGCCCGCTTCGGCGGCGGGATAGCGGCCCTCGTAGTTCGCTTCCCAGGCGTCGAGGAACTGCAGGTAACGCCTTTCGTCGGCATCGAGGCTGGCGACGTCCCGGTGGAGTTCCGCCAGCAACTCGACGAAGCGCGCATGATCCTTCGTGCGCAGCGCGTCGACACGCGCCACGCGGCCGGGCACCGTTTCCACCGCCGCGGCATGGACGCACGCCGCCTGCGTCAGCAGCACGAGGCCGATCCGCAGCAGGACGGAGCGCGTTCGCAGGAAGCGACAGGAGCGCATGACCGTCGAACGACCTTCAGGCTACGGACGAATCGTCCGCGTCGTCGCGGCGCTCGTCCGGCTGCTCGTCGCCATGGTCGTCATCATCGTCCGGCCTGTCGGGCTCGTGTTCCTCGTGGCCGCCGGTCTGGCTCTGGTGTTCCACGTGCATGTGCTTGAGGCCCAGTTCCGCGGTGAGGGCGGTGCTGTCGCCATGGACCGCCATGTCCAGGACGCCGGGCGACGCGCCCTCCGCTTCCAGCGCGCGGGCCAGTTCGTCGGGCGACGCCCTGCGCAGGCTCGCGTCGCGCCCAATGGCTTCCAGCAGTTCAACGGTATCGCGCATGGTGTACCCCTGTGCTTGTGAAGGCACGGCACGCCTGGCGGCGGGCCGTGCGCTTGTTTCGGTTCATGCCGTGGCGGCGGGTTCCGCGCCCGTGCCATGCACCGCATCGAGCGCGTCGAGGCGCGCGCGCATGGCGACGTTCGGCTTCAAGGCGTGGGCGGGCGGGAGCACGAGCGTCTCCTGCCCGGTGAATTCGGCGGCGGCAAAATCGCGCAAAGCCATGCGCTGGATGTATGGGCCTTCGATGGGCAATGTCGGCGCACGATAAACGATGACCTCGTGGTCCGCGGGATAATCCGAGCACAGGCGCTCGACGAGCAGCTCACGATACGCATCGGGCGTGCGGAAGCGGCCGAGCGAGCGGTCGCCGACGACGCCGAGTTGCCAGAGGATCACGTGACCGGTCGTGTCGAGGTTGCGCTCGAAGAACAGCAACTGGCTGGCTTCCAGGTGCTGGCAGCCGACGCGTCCGGGATCGATGCCGAGATCGGCATAGAGGCAATCCTCGGCGGAGATGCCGGGCTCCATGTACGCCCGATAGCCTTCGGCGCGCGCGAGCTCGATCACCTTGTGCGGCGACCAGGCGAAGATACCCGGGTGCCCGTAGAAAACGGCGCATACCCTTCGGCCTGCACGCACTTCGGCGATCATCACGTCGACCCACTCACGGTAGGTTTTCATGCGCGACTTGCCTGGGCGGTAGTACGGCTGGAGGCTGCGCACGTCGGGATTGAGCCGGCGCAGCCACAGTTCCACCACGTGGTCCGAGAGCGCCGCGAACACGACGTCGGCGGTTTCGATGCAGTTGCGTGCCAGCGGTGTGAGGTGCGAGCCGAGCGTGATGCCCATGCCGACGCAGGCGATGCTGCCAGTGCGGTTGTCGATCGAATTCGGAGCAGATGCGTTCATAGGCGATGACAGGCTCGGATGATGACAAGCCCGGTCCCGCCTGGCGGCAAGTTGGATGAAACCCGGGCAACCCCTCGCCATAATGTGACACAACTCACATACGCTGGCAGCGGCTTCGCGGCATCTGTCTCTTCTGGACCCATGACGAGCGCGGGCCCGGGGCGGCGCCCCGGGCCCGCGCCGGTGTCCCGCTTGTTTACCCGTGGACGGCTTCAGGCCGGCAGGCGCCTCTCGTAGTCGACCTTGAGCGCCAGCCAGGCGTCCCAGAAAGGCGCCGGTTCCGTGCCCTCCATGCGCGCGGCCAGCACGTCCAGGTGCGCGTGCCACCCGGCGCTGACGTTGAGGCGCGTGGCGGCATCCAGGATGCGGCTGTGCGTGAGCGTCAGCAGCACGTCCTTGCCCCTGGTCTCCAGTTCGAAGGTGACGCCGCCGGTGCTTCCCCATTCGAACGCGAGCTTCCTCGGCGGATCGCATACCGTGATGCGGCTTTGCATCCGGTGTTCCTCCCCGAAACCCTCGGGCTTGTTACCGGGCGGATTCGTCAGTTCGTCGTTGCGCCAGCAGAACTCGAATGTGCTCCCCACCTTCATTTCCATCTCCCCCGAGGCAAGCCACTGGCGGCGCAGGTCGCTTTCGGTGAGGTAGGCCCACACGCGCTCGATCGGGCCGGGAAGCACGCGCTGGATCTTCAGCGTGGCATTTTCGACGAGGGTGCCGTAGGTGGCCGGCCTGATGGCTGCGTTCATGTCCTGTCTCCTTTGGGGGGCTTGGAAGCGCTCGTGTCGGCGTCGCGAAGGAGCCGGTCGAGCATCGAGAGGCGGTCGGTCCAGAAGCGCTCGTAGAACGCCAGCCATTCCTGGACGCTTGCCAGCGGGCCCGGCTCCAGGCGGCACAGATGTACCCGGCCCCGAACCTCGCGGCGGATCAGGCCCGCGTTTTCGAGCACCTTGATGTGCTTGGAGGCCGCGGCGAGGGACATCGCGAACGGCTCGGCGAGCTGGCTCACGGTGCGCTCGCCGTCGGCGAGCTCACGAAGCATGTGCCGGCGTGTGCGGTCGCCCAGGGCGTGGAAGACCGGATCCAGGTGCGGGGCGTCTAATTCAACCATGTGGTTGAATATACACTCCGGCGAAGAATAGTCAACCCGTCGGTTGAATTTCTGTCGTGATGGGATGCCGCCCGGTCAGACGCCGTAGTAGTCGCGGTACCAACGCACGAAGCGCTCTACGCCCTCTTCCACCGACACCTGTGGCGAGTAGCCCACGGCGCGGCGGAGGGCGCCTACGTCGGCCTCTGTGTCCGGCACGTCGCCCGCCTGAAGCGGCAGCAGTTCCATGACGGCCTCGCGGCCGAGGCATTGTTCGAGCCGACGGATGTAGTCGAGCAACTCGACCGGATGCTCATTGCCGATGTTGTACAGACGGAACGGCGCCACGCCGCTGGAGGACGGATCGGGCTCGAGCGGATTCCAGGCGGTGTCCGGCGTGGGCGGACGATCGAGGCAACGGATCACCCCTTCCACGATGTCGTCGACGTAGGTGAAGCTGCGACGGTGCCTGCCGTGGTTGAACACCTTGATCGGCTCGCCGGCGAGGATCGCGCGGGTAAACAGGAACAACGCCATGTCCGGCCGGCCCCACGGGCCGTACACGGTGAAGAAGCGCAGGCCCGTGCTCGGAATGCCGTACAGGTGCGCATAGCCGTGCGCCATCTGTTCGTTGGCCTTCTTCGTGGCGGCGTAAAGCGTCAGCGGATGCTCGGCTGAGCGGTGCTCGGAAAACGGCATCGCGCGATTGGCCCCGTACACCGAACTGGTGGAGGCGAACACGAGGTGCTCCACGGCATGGGTGCGGCAACCTTCCAGCACGTGCAGGAACCCGGTGACATTGCTGGACACGTACACGTGCGGATTCTCGGCGGCGTAACGCACGCCGGCTTGTGCCGCGAGATGGACCACCCGGCGCGGCTCGTGCCTTGCGAACACCGCGGCCATGGCCTCGCGATCGGCAAGGTCGGCGTGCACATGGGTGTAGCGCGGGTCGTGCCGGAAACGGTCGAGGCGCGCTTGTTTCAATCCGACGTCGTAGTAATCGTTGAGATTGTCGACGCCGACCACGTCGTCGCCACGCTCCAGCAACCGCATGGCCACGTGCGATCCGATGAATCCCGCCGTGCCCGTCACCAGTACCTTCATGGGGCGCTCCTTCAGAGCCGTCCGTCCACCGCATCGCGCGGCAGGACATACTTCACGTCGTAGACCACCGCTTCCGGCTTGCCGAACGCGCGGATGCCGGCAGCGCCAAGTTCGTGGAACTGCCTGTGCGCCACGGCGACGACGATCGCGTCGTACGCACCCGCCTTCGGTTCGGACACGGTGCGCAACCCGTAGACGTGCTCCGCTTCCGCGGCATCCACCCAGGGGTCGTAGACATCGATGGTCGCGTTGTAGGTCTTGAGCGAGGCGATGATGTCGACAACCCGCGTGTTGCGCAGGTCGGGGCAGTTTTCCTTGAAGGCCAGGCCGAGCAGCAGCACGCGCGCGCCCACGGGGTTGAGACCCTTGCAGACCATGAGCCGGATAACCTCCCCGGCAATGTATGGCCCCATGCTGTCGTTGGTACGCCGCCCGGCGAGGATCACGTCGGGATGGTGGCCCACCTCCTGCGCCTTGTGCGTCAGGTAGTAGGGATCGACCCCGATGCAATGCCCGCCCACGAGTCCGGGCCGGAACGGCAGGAAGTTCCACTTCGTGCCTGCGGCCTCCAGCACCTCGAGCGTGTCGATGCCGAGCTTGTTGAAGAGGATGGCCAGGTCGTTCACCAGCGCGATGTTGAGGTCGCGCTGCGTGTTCTCGATGACCTTCGCCGCTTCCGCCACCTTGATGCCGCTGGCCTTGTACGTGCCCGCGTCGATGATGCTGCCGTACAGCGCATCGACGAAGTCGGCGGTGTCGGGAGTGGAGCCGGACGTCACCTTGCGAATGCTGGTGACACGATGCTGCTTGTCGCCGGGATTGATGCGCTCCGGGCTGTACCCCACGAAGAAATCGCGATTGAAGACGAGGCCGGAGGTGCGCTCGAGGATGGGAACGCAGACTTCTTCCGTGCAACCGGGATACACGGTGGATTCGTAGACCACGACATCGCCGCGCGCGAGCACCTTGCCCAGCGACTCGCTCGCTCGCATCAACGGGGCGAGGTCGGGCCGCTTCGCGTTGTCGATGGGGGTGGGCACCGTCACGATGAAAACGTTGCACGAACGGAGGTCGTCGAGCCGGTCCGTATAAGCGAGTTCACCGGCCTGTGCGAGGGACTCCGCGTCGACTTCCAGGGTGCGGTCGCTGCCCGCGCGCAGTTCGTCGACGCGCGAGGCATCGATGTCGAAACCGACGGTTGGATATCGCTTGCCGAATTCGACGGCCAGGGGAAGGCCCACGTAGCCGAGCCCGACAATGCCGATCCTTACCTTGTCCAGCTGCTGCATCGGGCTTCCATCGAGTGTTTGCGGTGCAATCCGGACATCGCCGGAGCTAGCCGACTAGCCTAGCGGATCGCGTTCGCCAGGCGCCAGGGGGCCGTCCTCAACCCGCGAACGCGCGCTCGCGCATCCATTTGGTGAGGATCCATTTCTCGCCCGAGAGTACCGGCGCGCCCCCGTGCAGCGACAGCGGGTCGAGCGAGCCGTCCGGGGTCGTGTATTCGAAGTACAACGCCTGCCCGCGGCGTGGCACGTAGCTGAAATCGATGCTGGGGAAGATCGTTTCACCCCCGGCCTCCACGTCGTCCAGGTACATGATGAGGGTGGATACCCGCTGCCCGCCGTTGCGCAGGTGCGGTTCGCTGCCCGGGTCGCCGGGCGGGAAATAATCGAAATGCGGCACGTATTCGGCGCCCACGCCATAGCGCATGGCCTGGAGGCCTTCGCCGTGTTCGCCATCCATGCCCATGATGGCGGCGGCGCGCGCATCGATGCGTGCGATGAGCTCCGTTTCGCCCCTGCCGAAATTCGCCCCTTCGCTCGTACGAATGTCCTGGACCACGCCGATTCCCGTGCCGGGATTGACCACCTGCGACCGCTCGAGGCGCGAGGCGGCCAGCGCCTTCAACATGGCGCACTCATGCTCGTCGAGCACACCGTCGAGCACCGCGATGGTGGGCCGCGACACGCGCACGAGGACGCGAACGTCGCGGTCGCCGGCGTGCAGCGTGTGGCCCTCGGCAAGACGGCTCCTGAATGCCGCCGCCGTGTCCACGACGGGCGCTGCGGCGGGCGGCCGTGGGCCGAACAGCGCATCGGCAATGGCGTCGCGGGCGGCGCGCTCGTCGAAACGGTTTTCCTTCATCGTGGCGAGCAGGTCCGCGGGCGGGTGGCCGGCCGCGAGTGCCTCGCCGATCCAGCGGTGCCAATCCGGGGTAACCTTCGTGTGCAGTCGAGTGTCCATCGCGCTTCATCCTAACAACCAGGCGAGCTTTTTGGACCTTGGCAGTCGCTTCACCTCGCATTCGGCCTTGGACGCCGCGGAGCGGTCCGGGAACGACCGCGAGCCGAGCAGGCGCACCGGCGGGTTGGCGCGGGTATAGCGGGCGCCCTTGCCGGCCACATGCGCCTCATATCGCGCTTGCAGGTCGTTGGTGATGCCCGCGTACCAGGCACCATTCCGGCATTCGATGAGATACACACACCACATGGCGCGAAGCCTAACCGATGATGTGCCCATGGAAACGATCTACAACCTCGCGGTGAACCTGCCGCCGCGGGAAGCGACCGCGGCGCTCCTCGGCGAGGCGCTGGCCTCGGGGACCATGACTGTCGACGATCTCGCGTATCCGGACGCCGCCGGCGCCTCGCACGTAAGGCAGGCGATCGCGCGCTGGCTGCAACGCACCGCAGGGCACGGGCCGGTGGACCAGGCGTTGCTCGTGCTGACGAACGGGGCGCGGCACGCACTCGCGCTCGCCCTTCGGCACGCCACCCGCACACCGGGGGCGGCCTTGCTGGTGGAAGCGCGAACCTACCAGGGCATGCGCGCCATGGCGCAGGGCATGGGTATCCACTGCATCGACGTGGCGATGGACGAGCACGGCATGCGTCCGGACGCGCTCCTGGAGGCTTCGCGAGACGAGCAGGCCAGGACGGTGTATGTCCAGCCCACGCTGCACAACCCCACGACGGTCACGATGCCGTTCTCCCGCCGCATGGAAATCGCCACGGTGGCCGAACAGGCGGGGCTCACCATCATCGAAGGCGATGTGTATTCGCCCCTCGCGTGGCATGGCCAGGATGCATTGCCTCCTTTCAGCGTCATCGCGCCGGATCGCACCATGCATGCGGGAGGCATCGGAAAAATTCTCGGGCCCGGCCTGCGGATCGGCTGGTTGCTCCATCCCGACGCGTCGACGCGGGTGGCCTCGGTGGCCGCGATCGAACGCGAACTCGACGGGTTGCCGGCATGGTGGCCGGCCGTGGTCGCGCGCTGCATGGAAGACGGCAAGGCCGAGGCATGCCTGCGCGGCGTTGCGCAGAACATGAGGGACCGGGGAGCCATCGCCCGGCGGATCCTCGGATCCGCCGTCGTCACCGCCGGTGCCAGCCTGCATGCATGGCTGCCGTGTCGCGACGCCGAGGAGCTCGAAAAACGCCTGTTTTCCCGGGGTGTGCGCGTCGCGGCGGGGAACGGATTCGTCGGCGCCGCGGCATCGGCCCGGGGCGTTCGCCTCGCCCTGGGTGCGGAGGAATCGACCGAGCGGCTGGAAGCCGCTCTTGCGATCGTGGCGCAGGAACTCGGGGCCTAGCCCTTCTTCGCGGCAGTAAGCTTTTCCAGCGCCTTGCCCACGGCGGCGAACGCGAAGGCGCCGGTGACGTGCGTGGCGGCACCGAGGCCGCCGCCGCAGTCGAGCTTCAACGCATCCGAGCCCGGCGGGCGCACGCCGCACACGCTGCCGTCAGCCTGCGGATACTGGACGTTCTGCAACGAATAGACCGCCGACACGCCGAAGAAGCGGTCGGGATTGCGCGGAAACCCATGCTCCTGGCGCAGCTTTTTCCGGATCATGCTGAGCATGGCGTCGTGCTCCGTGCGCGAGAGGTCGCGCACCCGGATCTGGGTGGGATCCGTGCGGCCGCCCGCCGCCCCGACGGTCACGAGCGGCACCTTGCGGCGCCGGCACCAGACGATCGTCTCGAGCTTCACTTTCAGCGCGTCGCAGGCGTCGATCACCACGTCGTAGTTGCGATCCAGGAGTTCGTCCAGGGTCGACGGCGTGAGGAAACGCTCGACCGCCTCGAGCCGGATCGTGGGGCTGATGGCGTGCATGCGCTCGGCAACCACGCCCACCTTGGGCTTGCCGTACTGGCCGTCGAGCGCGTGCAGCTGCCGGTTCGTGTTGGACAGGCAGACATCGTCGCCGTCGATGAGCGTAAGGCGGCCGATGCCACTGCGGGCCAGGGCCTCGGCCGCCCACGAGCCCACGCCGCCCACGCCGATGACGCAGACATGCGCATGGGACAGCCTGTCGAGGCTGCCACGGCCATACAGGCGCTCGATGCCTGCGAAACGTTCGGCCTGGGCCGTGCTCACGGATGACTCGCTGGAAATGGATACGTTCATTGTCTCATATCGAAAAATCGCGGCCCCGGTTTCCGTAGGCTATGCTGGCGCCCTCGTGTTGCGATGGACTCCCGATGCGCCCGCTGCTGCTCGTCCTTCTCGGCCTCGTCGTGGGCGCGATGGGGGCTACCTTCGCCCTGTCGGCCTTGCGCCAGGGCACGCCGTTCCATCGCGGCGTCATGGCCGTCATGCAGTACCACCTGGGCGCGCTTCGCGCCAACGTGCGGGCGAAGCAGTGCGATGCCAAGGGCGCGCTCGCGCGCCTGTCCCGGATGCGGACGATGGCCGGCGACATCCGCGAGGCCTTCCCGGGCATGGACCAGCCCTTCTACGAGGCGGCCGGCCGGCTCGGCAAGGCAATCGACGGCGCGGCGGCCTCGGCGCCTGCGACGTGCGAGGCCCTCACGCAAGCCCTCGCGCCGGTGGACGAGGCATGCCAGTCCTGTCACCGGCAGTACCGGTAGCGAGCCGCTCGTGTCCTCCGACCCACTGACCGGGACACCGCCCTCCATGTCCACGCCGACGGACAAACGGGATCGACCAAGGCGCTTCTTCCGCATGCAGCTTTGGCTGCTGCTGCGGGCCATGGCGCGCTTCGAGACCACCATGTTCCTGCGCACGCGATATTCGCAGCCGAAGATGGTGGCCATCGGCGTCGTGGGCAGCTTCTGCCTGGCCGTGTACTACCCGGTCTGGGCGTACCTGTTCCCGCAGCCCTACGAAAACCTTCCCATGCGGCTGGTGTGCAGCGCCACGTTCATTCCGCTCGCGCTGCTGCCCTGGTGGCCGCGCCGGCTGCGCACGCACCTGCCTACGTACTGGTATTTCGCCATGACCGTGGCGATGCCTTTCTTCGTGGGCTACATGACCTTGCGCAACGCCACGCCCGCATGGCTCATGACGCACCTGGCCTGCGTCATGCTGCTGATGATGCTGTTCGACATCGCCAGCTTCCTCGTGGTCTTCACCATCGGCAGCCTGCTCGCGGCACTGGTATTCGTGTTGTCGCCCGAGGCGCACCTGCAGACGCGGACGATGCTCGAATACGTGCCGCTGCTGCTTTTCGCCATGGTGGGCGGCGCCACGTGCACGGTGTCGTCGAACATGGCCGAGCAATCGCGCATCGACGCCCTCACCGCCGCGTCGAACAACATCGCGCATGAACTGCGCACGCCCTTGGGTTCGCTGCGCATCGCGGCGCGGGCGGTCGCGCGGTTCATGCCCGACCTCATCCGCAGCCACCGCCTGGCGGAAAGCGAGGGGCTTGCCGTGCCCGAGGTCCGGGCCCAGAACCTGCACGCCCTGGAGCGGAGCATCGGGGTGATGGAGCGGGAGGTCACCTACGCCAACACCATCATCGACATGCTGCTGCTCTCCGCCCGGCCCATCGGCGAGGTACCCCTGACCCCGCTGATGGCGAGGGAATGCGTGGAGCAGGCCCTGCGGCGGTTTCCCTACGGTTCACGTGCCGAGCGCGAGCGCATCACGCTCTCTCCCACCGGGGACTTCCCGCTCCTGGGCGAAGAGGCGCTGGTCGTCCACATCCTCTTCAACCTGCTCCGCAACGCGCTTTTCCACACCGACCGGGCGGGAAAGGGCGATATCCAGGTCTTCATCGAGCCGGGGGACGCAGCCAATCGAATCCGCGTCCACGACACCGGTCCGGGCATTCCCCCCGACGTGGTACCCCGTATCTTCAACCGGTTTTATTCCTACGCCAGCGACAGCGAGGGCACGGGCACCGTCACCGGCCTCGGGATAGGGCTCGCTTTTTGTCGCGCGGCGATGGAGCATATGGGCGGTGGCATCGCATGCCGTACAAACCTGGGTGAATTCACTGAGTTCACCCTTACCTTCCCGCTTCCGGAGACCGGGGATCGGCAGTGATGACGTTGAACTCGCAGGGCGACATCCAGCCCTTCCACTTCCCGACCACGACGGTGCTGGTCGACGACCACGAGGAATACCTCGAGGTCGTGCCGTTGCTGCTCGATCCGATGATGCGGGTGCGCACCTTCAGTTCGCCGCGCAGCGCACTCGCCACGCTGGGCAACAATGGCAGCCGCCCCGTGCCGGGCGGTGGTTGGCTGTACCGCTGGAAAGACCGTCCGTCCGAGACCCAGGAACTGGTCGCGCTGGACATCGATTCCATCCACCGGGTGGTCTACGACCCCGAGCGCTTCGCGGAAATCTCCGTGGTGGTGGTCGACCAGGCCATGCCCGAGATGGACGGCATCACCTTCTGTAAGCGCTTACCGAACCCACACATCGGCAAGATCCTCCTCACCGGCCGTGCCGACGATGCCACCGCGATCGACGCCTTCAACTCCGGGGTCATCGATCGCTTCATCCGCAAGAACGATCCGGCGGCCATCGAGAAGCTGCAGACAGCCATCACGGAGTTGCAGCACCGCTATTTCGAGCGGGCCAGTGCCTTCGTGGCGGAAACCCTTGCCCTGGGCAACTTCCGGTTCCTGCGCGACCCGGCGTTCCGCGAGGTGCTGCAGTCGGTAACGGCCACGTTCCAGCCGGTGGAGTGCTACGTGCACTGCAATCCCACCGGGCTGCTCCTTGTCGACGCCTGGGGCATCGGGCGCTTCCTCCTCGTCCAGACGGACGAAGACCTTCGCACCCACTATGAAATTGCGGCAGATCTCGGCGCCCCGCCCGCGGTGCTCGAGGCCCTTCGCCGCGGTACCGCCCTGCCCTGGTTCAACTCGCGCGACGGTTTCTACCACAAGGGCGTGGTGGACCCGGAATCGCAACTCCACGTCGCCACGGCCGTCTCGGGCGAACAGTGGTACTACTACGCGCTCATCGACGATGTGCAGCGTTTCCGCCTGCAGCACGTGAAGTCGTACCGTGCCTGGCTGCGTGAGCAAGATCTCAGCCTCGCCGCCGACAGCAGGTCGCGGTTCATTTAGACCCTTCTCAATCCGTCCGTTTCTTCAAACAGGCAAAGCCCTTCGCGCCGGCCTTTCCGGGGCGAAGAATTCGTGTCGCGTGGATTCATCTCGCGCGGACGAGGCTGTCCGCACAAAGTCTCTCTAGTTAGCGGCTCGAGGAAGGCCGGCCCCTGAAGGGGCCGGATGGCCCTCTCCCATCACAACGCGCCTTTCCGGGCGAGGCGCGCGCGTGCGCCGTCGCGTCGGACGGTGCCGCGGATGCCGCCCGGGCCCTTAACCAGAGAGAGAAGATCCATGGAAAACGTTTCCATTCTTCATCCGATCGCCAAGGCGCCGGCACTTCCCGACTTCGTCACGCGTAGGGTCGATCGATTTCACAACGAACGGATAGCCATCGATTGGGGTGGGCGTCACATTTTGAGGGGACGGCAGCCGCGCAAGGGCGACCTGTTGCTCCAGAGCAACGATTACCTGGCTATCGCAGGCCATCCGGCGATCATCGAGGCACAGCGCGAGGCCCTCGCGGAGGGCGGCCTGGGCATGATGATGTCGGCGCTTTTTCAGCAGGACGAAAGCCAGCCGGTGCATCGCGTCGAAGCCGAACTGGCACGAGCCGTTGGCTGTGAGGACGGCATCCTGGCCCAGTCCGGTTTCGCGGCCAACGTCGGCCTGATCCAGTCCATCGCCGGGGAGCGCGTTCCAGTGTACATCGACATGCTGGCCCACGCGTCCCTATGGGAAGGGATCCGCAGCGCGGGGGCGAAGGCTGTGTCGGTCCTGCACAACGACCTCGCCCACCTCGAGCGCCAGGTGTTGCGCAACGGGCCCGGCGTGATCGTGGTGGATGCCGTCTACAGCACCAACGGCAGTCTGGCACCGCTGATCGACATCGCCGATATCGCCCGGGCCCAGGGTTGCGTGCTGGTAGTGGACGAGTCCCATTCGCTGGGTACGCACGGACAGCGCGGCGAAGGGCTCGTTGCCAGCCTTGGCCTCAACGACCGCGTGCATTTCATCACCGCCAGCCTGGCCAAGGCCTATTGCTCGCGCGCGGGCTTCATCGCCTGCACCCATCGCTTCAAGGACTACTTCGGCTGCGAGGCGCTGCCGGCCATCTTCAGTTCGTCGCTGTTGCCGCACGAGCTGGCAGGCATCGCGGCGTCGCATCGCGTCATCCAGGGCGAGGGCTGGCGGCGCCACCGCCTGCGCCGGATCACGCGCCATGTGCGGGACGAACTCACCGCCCTCGGCTATCCGATCAGCGATGGCACCGAGCAGATCGTGGCCTTCGAGGCAGGGCTGGAGATCCTCACCGGACGCGTGCGCGACACCATGGAGCGATATGGCGTGTTCGGCTCGGTGTTCAGTGCGCCGGCCACGACGGTCAACCGATCTCTCCTGCGCCTTACCCTCAACGCCGGCATGAGCGACGGGGACGTCGAGCGGCTGATCGATGTGTGCCGCCGGGCGAAGGACGAGATGGACCTGGACGCATGGAGCGCGTCGCGGCGGGCGCAACGGGAGGCGGGACGCACCGTGGTTCCGGCCGAGGTGGCCTGACACGATCGCGCGGGCGTGGTCAGCGGAGGGAAACGCGCCCGCGCAGGATGTCCCAGAACATCGCCCAATCCCCCATCAGGCTATAGAAGGGATGGCGGAACGTGGCCGGCCGGTTCTTCTCGAACACGAAGTGGCCTACCCAGGCGAACCCATAGCCCCCGACGAGGGCAAGCAGCAGCCACCCCCAGCCACCGGTGACCAGGAGCATGAGCAAGGCGAAGAGCACCACCCAGCTGCCGGCGAAATGCAGGCGGCGGCAACGCACGTCGGCGTGTTCGCCGAGGTAGTACGGATAGAACTCGCGAAAACTGGCGAAGCCGGCCATACGCTCTCCCATCAGCGCTCGGGCAGCGGGATCCGCTCGTACTCGTCGCCGGGTACCAGCGGAAACCGCCCTGCCTGCCAATCCGCCTTCGCCGTTTCGATCAGTTCGGGCGAGCTGGCAACGAAATTCCACCACAGGTGACGCTCGCCATCGAGCGGCGCGCCGCCGAAGAGCATCACGAGCGATGGCTCCGTCGCCTCCAGCACCGGAGGCGGTCCGTCGTGCGCCACCGCCATGTCCAGCGCGGCGAGTTCCAGGTTGTCGAGGCGCGCCGCGCCCTGCACGACGTATGCGCCCCACTCCGCATGCTCTTCCGGCATCGTCAGGCGTGCGCCTGCCTCAAGCCGCGCTTCGACGAAGAACATGGGCGCGAAGACGCGCACCGGCGATGTCGCGCCGAAGGCCTCGCCGGCGATCACCACCATCCGCGCACCCTCGCGCTCAACCTTGGGCAGATCGGCCGCGGCGTGATGGTGGAATTCCGGATCGATGTTTTCGTGGGATTTAGGCAGGGCCACCCACACCTGGATGCCGTGGAGGCTGGCGTGGTCGTGGCGGGCTTCCTCGGGCGTACGTTCCGAATGCACGATGCCGCGACCCGCCGTCATCCAGTTCACGTCGCCGGGATGGATGTCGACCTCGCTGCCGAGGCTGTCGCGGTGGCGGATCACGCCGTCGAAAAGCCATGTGACGGTGGCAAGGCCGATATGCGGATGCGGGCGCACGTCCAGCCCCGCATCGTCGCCGAAAGCGACGGGCCCCATCTGGTCGAAGAAGACGAACGGGCCGACGTGGCGCGCGTTCAGGTGCGGCAGCATGCGCCGTACGACGAAACCGCCGCCGAGGTCGCGCTGCTTGCCGTCAATGGGGATGGTGGTCATGGCGAGGCTCCGTCTGATGCGGAAAGCCTAGCAAAGGAGAACGGCGCCGGATGGCACGAAGCTATCGGGAGTCGCACGTTCCGCGGCTTGGACACGCAAAACTCCTCCGACGCCTGTGGCGCCGGAGGAGCGGAAGTCATGCAAGGACGGGCGGCGCGAGCCTGCCCGAACGAATCACTTCGGAACGACGTTGTCCGCCTGGGGACCCTTCTGGCCCTGGGTCACGGTGTATTCCACCTTCTGACCTTCCTGCAACGACTTGAAGCCATTGCCCTGGATCGAACGGAAATGGACGAATACGTCCGGGCCGCCCTCGTCCTGGGTGATGAAGCCAAAGCCCTTGGCGTCGTTGAACCACTTCACAGTACCTGTTGCCATCACACACACCTCTATCCAACACACGAAAACCCGGCTCACGAGCCGGAGACTTACTGGGCATGCAGGACCGGGGTGAGGCGATGGAGCGTCTAACTGCTCGCTAACATCGGGCCACTCTCGTGACCGCGCAAACACAGTACGAGTGATCATAACCACATTTACGCAAACATCTGTAGGGGATTTCCTACAGAGGACGGATTTTTGACGGCGATCACGACGAAAGTTGTGAAAATCGCGCGAAGGACGCCGAATCCGTGCCGAATATGTGCCAAAGGGACTGGCATGCCCAGAATAAAAAAGGCCGGGCGTTGTCGCCCGGCCTTTTAGCAAAGCTGGTCAAGTCGGCCGATCAGGCCTTGTTGACTTCCTCAGCCTGCAGACCCTTCTGGCCGTTCACGACCTTGAAGGAGACCTTCTCGCCTTCGGCGAGGGACTTGAAGCCGTTGCCCTGGATGGCGCGGAAGTGAACGAACACGTCCGGGCCGTTCTCACGGGAAATGAAGCCGAAGCCCTTGGCGTCGTTGAACCACTTAACGGTGCCGATCTCACGATCCGACATAGAAACACTCCAATACGATTTACGAATGAAACCAGCGACTTGGAATAAGTCGCTGCATTACTGGTGTGCAAGGAAACGCGAGGAGCGAAGCGATGTTGCGGATCCGTGATCAGCGGCATCGGGTCAACGTAACTCTATGACCCCGGCAAACACAGTGCGCGGACTATACCTGTACCGGCGGGAAATAGCGATGGGCCTGAACAACGTCGAAAAGAGGGCCGCTGACATCGATTTCACCCCACCGGGGTACATGCTTGTGCGGCGTCGCATCGATGTTGCGACTTTGGCTACCATTCGTCCACGTTCGCTAGGGGGACCGCCGACCATGAACCGCTCCATGACCCGACTCATTCCGCTTCTCGCCGGTGCGCTTGCGCTTGCCGCGTGTTCCGACCACAAGACCCGCCCCGAGGGCACCACCGGGCGCACCGCCGAGCCGGCCGCCACCACGACGAAGACGACGGGCGGGACCCCGCCGAAGCGGTCGACCGGAACGACCACGACCGCGCCGAAGGCAGGCGGTAAGGAGACTGCGCTGCCTGACAGCACCGGCATCGCCGCGTGCGACGAATACCTCGCCAGCTACAAGAGCTGTCACCTGGCCGCTGGCATCTATGCGCGCGACCAGATCGAAAGCCGCTACGACATGATGCGCACCAGCCTGCTGCGTCAATCGCAGGACCCGGACATGCGCGGCCAGCTGGGTGCGCGCTGCACGTCGCTCGCTACCCAATTGAAGGAAGCGCTGCACGGCAAGTCGTGCGGGGACGTTCCGGCCCCGGCTTCCACGCGCTGATCAGCCAGCGGCCGCTTTCGCGATCTGGTTGGCCAGGTCGCGCGGCCGGCTACGATCGACCGCGATGCGCGGCGTGCCGTGCCATGCCGCGCATTCCCGAATGGCACCGGCTACATCCTCGACCAGCGCCGGCGTAACCGTTACGCCGGCTTCCAGCCACATGCCGAGTACCTGGAACAGGCCCGCCTGGCGATGGGCCTTCGCGTCGAGCCTGCCGATGAGCCGGCCGCGATGCAGGATGGGCAACACGTAATAGCCATACTTGCGCTTCGCCGCGGGCGTATAGCATTCGATGGTGTATTCGAAGCCGAAGAGGTCCTGTGCCCGCGCGCGGTCCCAGACCACCGGGTCGAACGGCGAAAGCAGCGTCGTGCGCGATGCACGAAGCGCGTTCCTGGCGGCGTCCGCCAATAATGCCCCGTGTTCCGGATGCACATATGCGGGCTCGTCCCAACCGTCGACCAGCACCCGCACGAGCGCACCCTGCTCCACCATGGGCGCTAGTTCGTCGTCCGTGACGCGCGGCCGAAGCCGGAAATAGTCGGCGATCCAGCGCGCCTTCGCGATGCCCAGCGAGCGAACGCTTTCCAGGATGAAATGGCACCGCACATCGGCTTCGTCGAGCACGGCCGTCGGTGGCGGAAGGGGCCAGCGCGCGGTGACGCGCTCGGTCAGGTCATACACGCGCTGGAACCGTTCCCGCCGCGCGACCATCAGGCGGCCCAGCGCGAACCACGCCTCGAGCCAGCGCTTCTCGGGTTTCCATCCCCACCAGCCTTTCGTCCCAGGCGTATCGCGCTCGAAATCCGCCGCTCGCAGCGGCCCTTCGCGACGGATGCGCTCCAGCAACGCGTCCATATCGGCACGCGCCTCGTCGTGCGTACGCTCGGCCATCTTGTGCGCCCAGTGGCCGGCCCGGCCGGCCCGGTAATCGCGGTGGAAGCGATACTCCGCGGCCGGAACGAAGCAGGCTTCGTGCGCCCAACATTCCGCCAATACGCCCTCGGCCAGCGACTCGTCGAGCCATTCGTTACGGTAAGCGCCGAGCCGGGAGAACAGCGTCATGTAGGGGCTGCGCGCGACAACGTTGATCGTGTCGATCTGAAGCAGGCCCATGCGCTCGATCGTGGCCGCCACATCCGGTTTGCGCGCCTTGCGCGTGGAGCGTTTCAGGAGACCCTGCGCACCGAGGTGCATGAGCTGTGCCGAGCGCTGCGATAGACGGAGCACGTCTTGCGTGGAGGTGGCGTCGGATACGCGTGACGGCACGGTAGAGGCCTTTCCGCAATTGGGCCGCCATTAAATCGCTCCTTGATAGCGTCGGCAACGATACTGCGATGCAAGGCATGGCAGCACTCCAACCCGTCACGAAAGGAGGCCACTCCATGAAGAAGCAAGTTCGCGCCGCGACCCTCGGCGTATCGCTGCTGCTGGCAGGCGCGGCGTTCGCCCAGGTGCCGCCGCCCCCCAATCACTGTCTCTTATACACATCT
>NZ_JBNDHZ010000047.1:0-33581 GCF_056755355.1 Luteibacter sp. HAY1-4A | reverse complement strand
GGCAATGGTTGCCGCTGCGGCCAGGGCGGGATCGTGGGGAGCTGGGGAAGTCATTGCGGAACACCTCGAAACATTCCGAGACGATGCCACAACGCCACCTTCGTTGCGCGCCATCGGTATCTGACCTTTGGCTAACGCATTCCCGCGGCGACGGGCGGCGCGTGTCTCCTCAGCCCGCTGCGATGACTTCGGCGACGAAGTCGCGGTAGGAACGCAACGGCCGGCCCAGCAATGCCGTCAGACGTTCGACGTCTCCCTTATCGGGGATCATGCCGTCACCGGCGAAGCGCTCGGCCATCAGGCGCATTTCGTAGGCCATCCACTTCGGCATGAAGGTGGCGAGGTTCTGCTCGAATCCGCTCGGATCGTCGCCGCCGTAGCCGATCGGGCGGCCCAACGCCTCGGTCCAGATGGCGGCGATGCCTTCGCCGGTGAGCGTGTCGGGGCCGACCACATTGATGGTTTCGATGGGCAGCTTCGTGGGCGCCCGATCCCTGCGCAGCAGTTCCAGTGCCGCGACTTCCGCGATGTCACGCGCGTCGGCCATGGCGACACCGGTGTTGCCGATCGGCATCGGGTACACGCCGTGCTGCAGGACAACGTCCTTGATCGTGAGGTCGTTTTCGATGAAGTACGTCGGGCGCAGGACCGTCGCGCCGAAGCCCATGTCCGCAAGCATCCGCTCGGCGCCGAACTTCACGGCGAAGTGCGGCACGTTGACGAAACGGTCGGCATGGATGACCGACAGGTACACGATGCGATCGATGCCTGCCTCGCGCGCCAGGTTGAGCGTGATGATCGCCTGGGTGAATTCGTCGCCGGTGACGGCGTTGAGGAGGAAGAGGGTGCGGACGCCCTGGAAGGCGGCTCGCACGGCATCGAGGTCGAGGAGATCGCCCTTGGCGACTTCCACCTCAGGCGGGAAGGCGACCTTGGACGGGTCGCGGGTGAGGACACGGACTGACGCGCCGTGCTTGACGAGCTGGTCGACGACATGGCGGCCGACGCGGCCGGTGGCACCGGTTACAAGGATGGTCATGGCACTCTCCGGGGGTAGGTTGGGAACGTGCTGCCTATGCTATCGATCCAATTTCTGGTGCATAGCCGCTAATATTGGACGCAACGTCCCATCAATGAGACACCCATGGATCTGCCAGCGCTCGCCGATTTCACCCTGGTCGCCCGGCATGGGGGCTTTGGAAAAGCTGCCCGGGAAACCGGCCGTCCGAAGGCCACCCTGTCGCGTCACGTGGCCGAACTGGAAGCCGAGCTCGACCTGCGGCTGTTCGAAAGGGGCGCGCGGTCTCTAAAGCTCACGGAGGAGGGGCGCGCTTTGTTCGAACGGGCGGGTGTGCTGCTGACCGAACTGGAGGAAACCGCCGTGGCGATCGCCTCGGGTGGCCGGATGGCACGCGGCAGATTGCGCATCAGCGCGCCCCTGCTGTTTTCCCAGACCGCCATGGGAACCATCGCGGCGGGTTTTGCACTCAGGCATCCCGAGGTGCGGCTGGAAGTGACGGTGGAGGACCGCCCCGTCGACATGATCGAGGAAGGCTACGACCTGGTCATTCGCGTCAATCCGGACCCAGACGCAACCCTGGTGGGGCGGATCTTCCTGCACGACCGGCTGGTGGTGGTCGCAAGCCCGGCACTGCGCAGGCCAGGCCACGGCGAGCCCGTGCCCGCTGTCATTCGCACGCCGCTGCAACACGACGAGACGTGGCAGGTAAAGACGGCGAACGGCATCGGTACCATGGCCGCGAGGCCCGTGCTCAGCCTGTCGTCGCTCGTGATGGCCCGCGATGCGGTGCGTGCCGGCGTCGGCGCGGCACGACTGCCGCTCTCGCTGGTGAGCCACGATCTTGCATCGGGGGCGCTGGTGCATTGGGCAGACGTGGAAGCGGACATCTCGCTATGGGCGCTTTACCCGACACGCCGTCTACTCAGCGCTCGCGTGTCGGCATTCCTGGACTATCTCAGGGAAGCCTTCCCGAAAGGCACGCCCGACGAACTCGCCGCATTCATCGGCAAGTAAATGCGACGCGATCTGCCGAGCGCATCACAACAATTCGCGGGCACCGTGGCGAGCATGGGCGACCACCCACGCCCCGGAGAAATGCACCATGCTGAATTCGGTTCGGATGTCCCGTACGAAGATCATGTTCGGATTCGCGCTCGCTGCCGCCAGCGCCATGGCGTCGCCTGTGTCGCTTGCGGACACCACAGGCTATACCGGCATTTTCGGTGGGGGGCCCATCTACAAGAACCCGTCGCGGACGATCAGCGAACTGGGCCCTTCGGGTTTCAATGAAGTGATCGTATGGAGCGTGGAGGTCCTGGCCAACGGCGACCTCAACTTCAACGGCGAGTTTCCCCTGGTTTCGAACGGCCGTTACATCGGCGCGCAGACATATCCGTCCTTTGCCAGCACGCTCGCCAGCCTGAAATCGGCAGGCGTGAAGCGCATCACCTTCAGCATCGGTTCGTCCAACATCGGCGATTTCCAGCACATCGAGGCGCTGGTCAACAGCACCGGTGCGGGCGGCGGCACCGGATCGCAGAGCACGCTCTACAGGAACTTCCAGGCGTTGAAGGCCGCCATTCCGTCCATCGACGCGATCGACCTGGACGACGAGAACAACTACGACACGGCATCCACGGTGAGCTTCTCCGTCATGCTCGGCAAGCTCGGCTATCACGTGATGCCCGATCCCTATGCCAATGCCTCGTACTGGAAGACGGTGGTGAGCCAGGTGAACCAGCTACGCCCCGGCACGATCGACGGCGTTCATCTCCAGGCATACGCCGGCGGCTCGGGCAACAATCCGTGCTCGGGCTGGGACTTCGGCGGCATCCCTGTCTATCCGGGACTGGCGGATACCGCCGTGGCCGGCGGCGTCACGGTACCGCAGGCCCAGAGCACGGTCGCCGGCTGGGAAAGCCAATGCGGAATCACGGGCGCGTTCCTCTGGCTCTATGACGATGTGGCCGGGAAGACGTACAACGGCCAGACGCTGCCCGCGGCTTATGCCGGTGCTATCAATACCGGGCTGACGCCGCTCGACTGACATCGCTATCCGGGGTATGGCGGCCAGGGCGGAGCAGGACTACGCTCTGGCTTCCGCACGTCGAAGGGCCATGGGCCCGAAGGAAGGCGAGGCATGAAATCCACGCTCGTGGCCGCGGCTGTTGTCGCGGCCGTCTTTTCCCAGGCGACCCCGGCGGCTAAGCCGGCACCCGCCAAGGCTGCCATTGCCGCGGCTGTCGCCGACACGCACCGGCCGGCGAAGGACACCGAACAGGACACCGTGCGGCGCCCCGCCGACCTGCTCGCCTTTTCCAAGGTGAAGGCCGGCGATACCGTCCTGGACGTGTGGCCGGGCGGTGGCTACTGGAGCCGGCTGTTCTCTCCGATCGTGGGCGCGAAGGGAAAAGTGTATGCCTACGTTCCCGCTGAAATCGCCGAGTTCAAGAGCGATCCGGTGGCACTGGCCAAGGCCATCGGGAAGGAGCCTGCGTACGCCAACGTGGAAGGCATTTCGGATCCGCTCGCAGAACCGCCGCCGGCGAACATGCTCAACACGTTCGACGTGGTGTGGACGTTCGAGAACTATCACGACTTCCACGACAGCTTCATGAAGGGCGCGAGTGTGGACGGCTTCAACCAGGCCGTCTTCAAGGCGCTCAAGCCCGGCGGCTACTACGTGATCGTGGACCATGCCGCAGCGAAGGGGAGTGGCCTCAAGAACACGGAAGACCTGCATCGTATCGATCCCGCGACTGTGAAGGCCGAAGTCGAGAAGGCCGGGTTCGTGCTCGACGAGGAATCGTCGCTGCTTGCCAACACGGCGGACGATCACACCCTCAAGGTGTTCGATCCGGCAGTGAAGGGCAAGACCGACCGGTTCATGCTGAGGTTCAAGAAGCCCGCGAAGTAACTCAAGTGGTGGAACCCGTCAGGGTGCGGGTTCCATACCCGCGCGGCGGGGCAGGTCGTCGAGGATCCAGTCGACGAACGCGCGCACGCGCGCGTTGTTCCGTCGGCTGGGCGGATACACGATGTACACCGGCAACGGCGGCGGCTGAAGTTCCGGAAGCACTTCCACGAGGCGGCCGTCGGCCAGCTCGTCGGCCACCTGGAAGCGCAGCGTCTGCACGATACCCAGTCCGTGGCGTGCCGCCGCGGCGTGTGCGTTGCTCTCATTGACCTCGAGCGAATAACGCCAGTCGTGCCGCTCGACGTCGTCTCCGGTGGCTCGCAATGCAAGCGGTGAGGGGCGGCCACTGCGTGCGGAAAAGTAACCCACCAAGTCGTGGCCGGCGAGATCCTCCACGCTGGCGGGATGACCACGCGCCGCAAGGTAGGCAGGTGCGGCGCAGAGCGTCCACGGCAGTTCGGCAACCTTGCGCGTGATCAGCAATGGGTCGTCGGCGGTGCTGCGAATGGCACAGTCCACGCCCTCGCTGGGGAGGTCGACAGTGCGGTCGGTCACGCCGATCTGGAGGTGGATCAACGGATAGCGTGTCCGGAAGGCGGCGAGGCCGGGGATGAGCAGCTGCGCGGCCACCGAGCCGCCGGTATCGACCCTGAGCATGCCCTTCGGGCTCTGTGTCCTGCGCCCCAATTGCGCTTCGACGTCGTCGAGCTCTTCGAGCATGCGGCGCACATGCTCGTAATACGCCGCGCCCTCGGCCGTCACCGAGACGCGGCGCGTGGTGCGCTCTAGAAGTTGTACACCGAGGGCTGCTTCCAGGCCCTGTACGAGCTTGGTCGCGCTCGACGTAGGCACACGAAGGCCTGCGGCAGCCCGCGTGAAGGTGCCGGTTTCCACCACCCGGACGAAGAGCTGCATGGCGAGAAGACGTTCCACGATTGTTTCTCTCTAGAAATTGAGAACTCATCCGGTGCCGAATGATCGGGCCATCTCCGGCCCCAGATAGGGATTCGGAACCACTCCCTCATTCACAACCGGAGCATAGAGCCATGCATACATTAGACACGAGCAACGTCCACACCACCCGCCACGCAGGCAAGATCGTCCTCGTGACCGGCGGCAGTTCCGGCCTGGGCGAGGCGGCTGCCGAACGCTTCATTCGTGAAGGCGCCACGGTCTACATCACCGGCCGCCGCGAGGAAGAGCTCAGGCGAGTCGCGGAACGGATCGGCGCGACACCGCTGCAAGGCGACATCGCCAAGGCCGACGATCTGGACCGCATCTTCGGGCTCATCCGCTCGCAGAGCGGCAGGCTCGACATCCTTTTCGCCAACGCAGGGGGCGGTGAGTTCACTCCGCTCGACCAGGTGACCGAGGCGCAGTTCGACAAGTACTTCGACATCAACGTGAAAGGCACGTTGTTCACGGTGCAGCACGCGCTGCGCCTGATGGGACCGGGTTCGGCGATCGTGCTCAACGGCTCCATGGTGTCCGTGCAGGGCCCGGCTGCCTTCGGCGTCTACGCCGCGACCAAAGCGGCGGTGCGTTCGCTGGCCCGCACGCTTGCCACGGACCTGAAGGGCAGGGACATCCGCGTCAACGTCGTCGCGCCGGGTGTCATCGTCACGCCGGGCTACAAGAACGAACTGGGCTTCACCGACGAGCAGATCGCCGCCTATGTGGAACAGGTGAGCTCCATTTCGCCACTGGGCCGCACCGGCACACCCGACGAGGTAGCGAAGGCCGTGTCGTTCCTCGCCTCGGACGAGGCAAGCTTCATCACAGGCGTCCAGCTCTTCGTCGACGGCGGCCAGGCGCAGGTCTGACGTTCGGATAACGATATGGCGGCACCGGACCGGCAGCCTGCCGGTCCGGCTTTCAGCGTCGGCGCAGGCTCATTCCAGGCCGGTCCAGCGATGTCTTTCCGCCATCGCGAGAGCCAGCTTGGGGCTGCGCCGCGCCACGCGTTCCCGTTGCTCGCGCTCGCTGCGGATGGCCGGCCAGGCGTCCAGGTAAGCCGCCAGTGTTTCCGGATCGCACTCGTAGCGCGCGAACGCTTCGGGTGTCGCGGAACGCAGCGCAACGGCGCCGTTGTAGCCGCCGAAACCTTGCGTGGCACAGATGGCCCCGCCATCGGCGTTACCGGACGACGGATCGGCCTGCAGATGGAAATGTCCGGCGACCTCGGCCAGATCGGGATCGAGCCGGCGCAGGGTAGGCACGCCCGGCGCTGCGCGGCCCAGCACGAACTGCAACGCTTGCGACAGCGCCTTCAGGCCGGTTTCGCCCATCGTGTGGCCGTCGCCGACGGCCTTCGGCGTGCCGACGAAGAGCTTGGGCGACGCGCCCTCGAGTCCCTGGCGCTGGGCCGCACCGCGCAGGCCGGCCAGTGCCGTGCCGAGGTCGGTCTTCGAATTCGTTCGTGTGCCCGTGGCGTGCGCCGCCAGATACTGGAAGTCGTGCACACCGTAGTCGTGCCCCTGGAAGGCCATGTCCAGCGCCTGCACCAGGGCGTTCTCACCGCCGAAACCTACGCCGGCGAAATGAGCCTTGCCGCCGGCCTCTGCGCTCTGGCCCCAGCCAACGATGATGGAGGTGATGTCCAGCCGGTTGCGCAACGCGAACTCCAGCGTCGTCACCAGCAGTCCGGAACCGCCATGGCCAACGACGGTGCCGTCGGCATCGATGTCGAACGGGGCAAGGGAGTCATGCACGCTGCGCTGGCTGCCATCGGCATGGGCGGCGTTCTTGGCGGCGAGCTTCTCGCTGGTCATCAAGGCGCCGCCGCCGAAGGCTTCGAGGATGCCGTAGCTCGGCTGCAATGCCGCGTCGGCCGCGGTGAGCAGCACCATCTGCGGCTTCTGGAACCCGGGGTAATCGAACAGCAGCTGCGGCGCGATGTCCGCAAGCGCGATGAGGCTCGATGCACAGGCACCCACGGCGGTAAGGGGACTTTGCGGCACACGCATGAAGCCGACATTGTCCGAGCGCAACGATTCGCGCAGCTCCGGGTTCTTCAATACGCGGCTGATGCTGTAGCTCGGGGCCAGCATGGTCGAGACCAGGGCGGGACCGTGCGAACCCAGCGAGTGCGCCAGGCGCACGGCGAACGTGTCCTTGGGAATGCCGCCGGGAGGCAGCGGCGCATCGGGCCGCAACCATTGGGCCAGTGCATCCATGCCACCGAAGGCCGTGGCCGATGCGATGCGGAGCCCGAACGGATCGGGCACGAGCTCCGACAATGGACGCGGTAGTCCCGCCAGGGCACCGAGTGCGCCATAGGCGAAGAGCTGTGCCTGTAGCGAAGGGCTGAGCAACGGATCGTCCTGGAACAGGCCGTGCATATCCTTCAGCTTCGAAGCACGAATGTCCTCGTAACGAAGGCCGGCCAGCCGACGCAGGCCGCCGGCCTCGAGATCGTGCGGCAACGGCGCGGCGATGTCGGTGGCCACGCGTGGCGCGAGTTCCACAACGCGGGGCAGGCGGCGGATACCCGTGTTCGCGCGCAAGGATTCGCCATGCAGGCGTTCCAGTTCCTCCAGGCCCACTGGCTCGCCGGCATGGTCGCCGGCCGCCCAGCGCATGCCCTGGGCAGCGTTCGCCGCACCGGGATCGAGCGTGACGAGGCCAGCATCGAAGGCGGCGAGGGGAAGGAATTCGTCGGAACTAGCGACGCGGGCCTGGTAGGTTTCCGTCGAGCCGACGGCCGAGACGGTGCAGGCGGTGCCGACGGTGACGAGTACTTGATTGCTTTTCAACTTGGGCATGGGTGGAAGGTTACCCCTTGAGGTCCCGCCATCTCAATGAATCTCGGCATGTCGGGTCACGCCCCCGGTAACTTGACGTACCATGGCGGCCCTTCAGTGAGTCGCGAGGCAGGCATGACGTCATCGAAGAACGCAACGCCGTCCATACTCATCGTCGGCGCCTCCCGGGGCCTGGGTAGCGCCATGGCGGACGCCTTCCTGAAGGAAGGATGGCTAGTGACGGGCACGGTTCGCGGTAGCGGACGCGCGCCGTTGCACGATCTTGCCGATGCGAACGGCCGCCTGGCCATCGAACAGATCGACATCACGAAACCCGAGGACATCGCCGCGCTGCACGGTCGTCTGGCAGGACAACGCTTCGATATCCTGTTCGTCAACGCAGGCACCACGAACGAGAACCCCGGCGAGACCGTTGCCGAGGTTTCCACGGACGAGTTCGTCCAGGTCATGGTGACCAATGCACTGAGCCCCATGCGCGTCGTGGAGGGTCTTGAAGACCTGGTGGCAGAAGACGGCCTGATCGGCGCGATGTCGTCGGGGCAGGGCAGTATTGCCAACAACGAGCGCGGCGGGCGTGAGGTATATCGCGGCTCGAAGGCTGCACTGAACCAGTTCATGCGCAGCTACGCAGCCCGGCAGGCAGGCACGAGACGCGCGCTGCTGCTTCTGGCACCCGGATGGATCCGCACCGATCTAGGCGGCGACGAAGCGCCGTATACCGTCGAAGAGAGCATGCCGCTCATCCTCGATGTGATCCTGCGCAAGCGCACCCGGCCGGGGTTGGAGTACCTCGACAGGGATGGCAAGACGGTGCCTTGGTAGGCGGCTCGTCGAAGCGCGGCAAGTGCCCGCCGGGCACGGTATTGCTTGGGCATGACTAAAGGCACCGTTGACGGCAGCTCCACCCGGCTTCTATCTAGTCGAACCTGGGTCGACGTGGAAAAAGACGATGCATTTCAGAAAAGGGCTGGCGACCGTCGCCTGTTTTGTGTCGTTGTTTCCGTGGACCGCCGGCGCGCAAACGCCCTCATCTTCTCCACCGGACACGTCCGTCCTCGACGCTCAGGTGGCGAAACGGATGGAAGATGCAGGCATGGTCGGCGTGGCGGCTGCCATCATCCTGGACAAGAAGCTCGTATGGATGAAGGGCTACGGCTACGCCGATCGCGAGCGAGGCATTCCCTTTACGCCCACCACCGTGATGAACATCGGATCCATCAGCAAGACGGTAACCGGAACCGCCATGATGCTCGCGGTGGAAGAGGGTAAGCTCTCTCTGGACGAGGACGTCAACACGTACCTGCCGTTCAAGGTCGTCAATCCGAACTTTCCGACCGTGCCCATTACGCTGCGGCAGCTTGCGACACATACCTCGTCCATCAGCGATCGGTGGCCCGTATACAAGGGCACGTACCACTACGGTGGCGATTCGCCGGTAAAACTCGGCGACTTCCTGAAGAATTATTTCGATACGCGCGGCACGGACTACGCGGAAGACAACTTCGTCAAGCACAAACCGGGCACCTACAGGGAATACTCGAACATAGGCGCGGGTCTGGCCGGATACATCGTCGAGCGAGCGGTAGGGGAGCCCCTCAATACCTATACGCGACGCCGCATCTTCGCGCCGTTGAAGATGGACGATACCGCCTGGTTTCTGTCGGAGGTGAAGCCTTCGAAACATGCGCGTCTGTACGTCTCGCAGATGGACCTTGCCATCCCCATCGAGCTATACGGCGGTACGACCTACCCCGACGGGGGCGTTAGAACGTCGGTCGCCGACCTGTCGAAATTCTTCATGATGATGCTCGACAACGGAAAGCTGGGCGACGTTCGTGTGCTCAGGGAGGGCTCTGTCCAGGCCATGCGAACCTTGCAGTTCAACGCCACGAACAAGCCCGAGAACGTGAAGCTGGACGAGAAGAACGCGGGACTGTTCTGGGAATCGAAATACAACGTGACCCGTATCGGTCATGGAGGTTCCGATCCGGGTCTGAAGACCGACATGCTTGCCAGCCTGTCCGGCGACATGGGCGTGGTGCTGTTCACTAATACGTCGCTGGATAACGAGGGGATGAAGAACTATGCCGGGTTGTTCGAGGATATCTGGAAGCAGGCCGAGGCGATGAAGAGGGCCAAGGGACTCTAGGGGCGACGTGCCTGCATGCCTTCGTTTTATAGTGACGGCCAGTATCACAGCGGCGGAGAGTCGATGAGGGTTCTGCTTACCATGCTTCTTGCAACCGCTGGCATCGGGTCCACGGCTTCCGCGGCCGCCGCACCGATCCAGTCACAGGCCGACCGTTTCAGTGAGTTGCGCACCGCGATCGAGGAGGAAGGACTTACCGGTGCCACTTGGGCGGTCGTGACCCCGGAAGGCATGTCGACAGGTGCCGCTGGGTTGGCGGATGCCAGGCATCGGACGCCATTGTCCGCCGACAACAAGGTCCAGACCGGTTCCCTGGCCAAGACACTAGTGGCTGCGGGAATCCTGCACTTGGTTACCGAGGGTCGATTGACCCTCGACAGTCACGTAACGGAACTCCTGCCTCACGTAAAATTCGAGAACCAATGGGCGGCGGACTCTCCTGTGCTGTTGCGGCACCTGCTCGACCACACCTCCGGGCTCGACGATGCGCGCCTGTCCCAGGTATTTAGCCTCAATGCCCGACCCGACACGCCGTTGAACGAGAGTATCGGGCGCAGTCCGCTGCTCGTTCGCAGTCGTCCCGGAAGCCGTCTTTCGTACTCGAATACCGGCTATACGCTGCTCGGGATGGTGATCGAAAGCGTTATCGGCAGTCGCTACGAGCACTACCTCGACGCCGAACTGCTAAGGCCGCTCGGCATGCTGGACAGTACCTTCGAATTCGTATCGCAGGAAGGCCCGCATGCCGATGGTCGACTTGCGATGGGCCATTTCGAGGGAGGGGAGTCTCAACCAGCGGTGCCTCTTTACCTGAGACCTGCGGGACAGTTCACCACCACCGCGGCAGACATGGGGCGCTTCGCTCATTTTCTGATGGGCAATGGCCAGGTCGCGGGCAAGCCGTTTATCGCACCTGAGTTGTTGCGAGCCATGGGGCAGCCGACGACGACCGAGGCCGCCATGGCCGGGCTGACGAACGCGGGGTATGGCCTGGGATTAAACAGCCGGGATCGATACGGTCTGCTGGGAAGGTGCCACGTTGGTACCACGATAGGTTTCAGGGCAAATTTCTGTATCTTCCCCGAGGCTCGGAAAGCGTTCTTCATTGCGGCGAATGCCGACGTCGAAACCGCCGATTACGAACGGCTGGATGGGCTGCTCCTCCGCTCGCTCGACATCGCACCCGCATTGCCGGCGGCGGCGACAGCTCCACCATCCGGCGTCAGCGCCTGGCAGGGCATCTACGTGCTCGCACCGTCCCGAATGGAAAGCTTCGCCTACCTGGATCGGCTACTGAATTTTGCACTCGTCGAGTGGGACGGGCATCGGCTGCATCTGAAGCCGTTCCAGGGCACTACGAAACACCTTCGGCCAGTGGGCGGCCAGCTGTTTCGTGCCGACGACCGTATAAAGCCATCCCATGCACTGCTCGTTTCGAACGATGGCCGCCGGGTGATCAGCGACGGCTTCCGCAGCTATGAAAGGGTAAGCATGTGGCGCATGGTTCCCCTTTGGGCGAGCTTGCTGGGCGGTGTGCTGGCCTCAGCGTATGTATTGTTCGCAGGCATCGTTCGCCTGGTGCGCCGCCGGCTGACGCCAGCCGATTCTCTCTTCGTACCGTTCGTTACGGTTGCAGCGCTTTTCGTCCCCGTCCCGTTCTTTCTCACCCAGTCGTTCCTCCAGCTTGGCGATTTGACACCGGCAAGCGCGCTATTGGCTGCGGTGACAGCCGCGCTGCCGCTGGCGATGCTCCTTGGCTTATGGATTTCATTTCGTCGCGACCGGCCAGGCCGGAGAACGGTCGGCGACAAGGTCGCCATGGTCGGCGTGTTCCAGTGGGCCATGGTGCTTTTCGCGTGGGGCCTGCTGCCGCTGCGCCTGTGGGCATGAGGGGGCATCACCGCGTTGGACCCTGCTCCAGAGTTGAGGGCCTCGCCACGGGGGCATAAGCTGTCGGCATGAGCGCGTTCTTCCATCGTTACCGCCGCCGGCGCGCCCTCTGGGTGTTCGCCTGGCTGGCATGGGCGATGGTGAGTGTCGCGCCTGCGTGGTCGGGCAACGTGCATGCCGCCCCGGGACCGGGCGTGCATCGCACGCACGTCTCGCATGTGTCGACGCACATGGCATCGGCGGATATGGATGGTTGCAACGACCACGACGGCAACTGCTGTCATGGCCCAGGGCAGCCATGCCATTGCACGCCAGCGTGCGCGAGCGTCCTTCCCGCCGGTACGCTCACGCTCGGCGATATACCGACGACAGCCGTCACGATCTTCGCCGCCGGCGTTCGCGAGGCCCCACAGGCCGGATACGGGCCACCTCTGCGGCCACCCGCCGCCTGACCTTCCGCTGACGCTTTCACCCGCGCCGGGCATGCCATCGTTCCCACGATGACGAATACGCCTGCCGCGGCACGCGGCCGACAGCCGTGCATCGTCTTCGTGGAACACCCCTATGACATTCCCCGGTTCTTACGAGCCAGTACACGCCTCGCGACGGCGTTTCGTGGCAGGCCTTGCCGTTGGCGGCGTCGCCGCCGGCTTGGGCTTGTTGCGTCCATCGCCCGTCTGGGCCTTGACCAACCCCGGTCATCCGACGGTGCTGAGCGGCACCGATTTTTCCCTCGACATCGCCGAGACGCCGGTGAACTACACCGGCGCGGCGCGCACCGCGGTCACCGTCAACGGTGGCGTTCCGGGCCCGATCCTTCGCTGGAAGGAAGGAACCACGGTGACCTTGCGCGTGGCCAACCGGCTACGCACGCCCACATCGATCCACTGGCACGGCATCGTGCTCCCGTTCGACCAGGACGGTGTGCCGGGCATCAGCTTCGATGGCATCGGTCCGGGCGAAACCTTCGTCTACCGATTCGACGTGCGCCAGGCAGGAACCTACTGGTACCACTCGCATAGCCGCTTCCAGGAGCAGACGGGCCTGTACGGTCCGCTGGTCATCGAACCGGCCGGGCCGGAACGTTATCGGAGCGACCGCGACTACGTGATCATGCTCAGCGACTGGACCGACATGGATCCGGAACGCATCTTCCTGCGCCTGAAACAGCAGAGCGATTACTTCAATTACGCGCAGCCCACCGTGTCACGGTTCTTTCGTGACGCCCGCGAAAAGGGATTGGGGCAGGCGCTGGAAATGCGCAAGATGTGGAACACCATGCGCATGAACCCGACCGACCTGAGCGACGTGTCCGGTGCGGCGTATACCTATCTCATGAACGGCACGACAGCCGCTGGCAACTGGACCGGCCAGTTCAAGCCGGGCGAGAAGATCCGCCTGCGCTTCATCAACGGCTCGTCGTCGACGATTTTCGACGTTCGCATTCCGGGCTTGAAGATGACCGTGATCTCCGCCGACGGCCAGGACGTGTTGCCCGTGCCGATCGACGAATTCCGCATCTCCACGGCGGAGACGTACGACGTGCTGGTAGAGCCCGAGGAGGATGTCGCGTACACGATCTTCGCGCAGTCGATCGACCGCAGCGGCTATACGCGCGGCACGCTGTCCCCGCGGCCGGGAATGGAAGCGGCCGTACCGCCGGTCGATCCGCGCCAGTGGCTCGGCATGGGCGACATGATGGATGCCATGGGAGGCGCCGCAAAGCCGATGAAGGGCATGGATCACGAAGGCATGGCGGACATGCCGGGCATGGATCACGCATCCATGGAAGGCATGGATCACACGAAGGGGAACGCGCCGAAAGTGCGTCATGCACGTACGGAATACGGCCCCGGCGTGGACATGCACGTGGACATGCCACGTACCAATCTCGACGATCCCGGCATCGGCTTGCGCGACAACGGCCGCCGCGTGCTCACCTACGCGGACCTGCACACGGTCGGTGGCAATCCCGATCCGCGCGAGCCCGGCCGCGAGATCGAACTGCATCTCACCGGCAACATGGAACGTTTCATCTGGTCGTTCGATGGCGTGAAGTTTTCGGATGCCACGCCCGTGCATTTCAACAAGGGCGAGCGCGTGCGAATCGTTCTGGTCAACGACACCATGATGAACCATCCGATTCACCTGCACGGCATGTTCAGCGACCTGGAAAACCCGGACGGCGAGTTCCAGGTGCGCAAACACACGATCAACGTGCAGCCCGCGCAACGCATCACCTATGCCGTGACGGCGGACAACCCGGGGCGTTGGGCGTACCACTGCCATCTGCTCTATCACATGGAAGCGGGCATGTTCCGCGAAGTGGTGGTGTCATGAGGGCTCGTACGGTGTGGTTTGCTGCGCTTGGCCTCGGCATGACCACCGTCGCGGGCGCACAGGAGATGAAGATGGGATCGATGCAAGGCGGCGATGCACCTGCCGATGCGCGAAGCCCCGACTATTCCGATGGCGTGGGCCATGGCCCGATGACGGGTATGGACATGAACGACAACGGCTCCTACCACATGATCCTGATCGATCAGCTCGAGGCGTTCCATGGCAGGGATGCCAACGGGCAGTCGTGGGAAGCGCAAGGCTGGTACGGCAATGACAACGACAAGCTCTGGGTCCGCACCGAAGGCGACCGCAGTCGCGGCAAGCTTGAGGACGCCGACGCGGAAGCGCTGTGGAACCATGCGATAGCGCCGTACTGGAGCACCCAACTCGGCGCCAGGCAAGACATCGGCCCGGGACCGAATCGCACCTGGGCGGCGCTCGGCGTGCAGGGCCTGGCTCCGTACTGGTTCGAGGTGGAAGCCACCGCGTATGCGAGCGCGCATGGACGCACCGCGGCGCGCTTGCGAACGGAATACGACCTTTTCCTGACCCAGCGGCTCATCCTGCAGCCAGAGCTGGAACTCAATGCCCACGGCAAGGACGATCCGCTCGCGCACGTGGGCAGGGGCCTCTCGGACGCCTCCTTCAGCCTGCGACTGCGCTACGAGGTCCGTCGTGAGTTCGCGCCCTATATCGGCATCCGTTTCGTCGACCGCTTCGGTCGCACCGCCGACTATGTTCGCGCGGATCGTCAGCCCGTCTTCGACCGCCAGGTCGTCGCGGGCCTCCGGTTATGGTTCTAGGACATCCTCGTGAAGCCAATCACTCTCGTTCTTTCCACCGTGCTGGCCATGGCGGTCGTGGCGGCCTGCGGCGCCGGAGCCTTCATTTACTCCGGTGCCTACGATATAGGCGCCGACGCACCGCATTCCCGGCCGGTGCACGCAGCGCTGGAAACCCTGCGGCAGCGTTCGATCGAGGCGCGGGCGTCGGGCATCGCCGTGCCCGATTTGTCCGACCCGGCGTTGGTACTCAAAGGTGCCGGACAGTACGCGGCCATGTGCACCGCGTGTCACCTGACACCAGGCCAGAAGGATTCGGAAATCCGCCCGGGGCTTTACCCCGAGCCCCCGAACCTCACGCAGGCCAGGATCGATCCGGCGCAAGCTTTCTGGACGATCAAGCACGGTATCAAGATGAGCGCGATGCCCGCATGGGGTAGCAGCCACGACGACATGACGATCTGGAGCATGGTCGCCTTCCTGCAGAAACTGCCCGACCTGTCGCCGCAGGCATACAAGGCCATGGTGGCTGCGGCGCCGCCGGATGACGACATGGACATGGATCACCCCGAATAGCGCACGTCCGGAGCCGAGCAGTAAGGGATAGGCCGTGCGGCCGACTGCCGCCCCCGGCACCCATGAGATGTAATGCCAACGTCACTCCAGGAACGGCGGCAGGCCGGGGGGAAGTCATGAACGTCGTCGACGCCGGCCGCGTGCCGGTCATCGTCCTGGGCCAGGGGCCCACGGCGCTCGGCATCCTGCGCGCCGTGACCCTGGCCGGGATTCCCGCCTATGTGGCGTGTCCTCCCGGCGACCTCACCACGCGTTCGCGTTGGTACCGCCCCGTTCCCGGTGCGGCATGGGATGGTCGACCGGGTCCGGCGGCGGAAGATGCGCTGCGTGCGACGCCTCTCGAACGTGCGGTGCTGATCGCGGGCGCCGACGACATCGCCATGTGGCTGTCCAGCCTGCCGCCGGACCTCCGGGAACGCTTCGCCGTATCGACCGCGAGCCACGAAGTTCAGGCCCTGCTGCAGGATAAGGCCAGCTTTGCCCGGCACCTGGAGGGTCTCGGCATTCCGCATCCGCGGACCTTCCACCTCGCATCGCTCGCCGATGTCGATGCCGTTCCCGTGGAAGCCCTCGGACGGGTGTTCATCAAGCCGGTGAATTCGCAGCGCTTCAGCGACGTGGTGGGCGCCAAGGGGGTGTGGGTACATTCCCGGGAAGAACTGAAGGCCACATGGGCCCACCTGCATGCCCAGGGCTTCTCGCTCATGGCCCAGGAATACATTCCCGGCCCTCCGACAGAGCATTTCTTCGTGGATGGGTTCCGCGACGCCAGCGGAACTTATCCGGGCTTGTTCGTTCGCCAGCGCATGCGCATGTCTCCGCCCGATTTCGGAAACAGCTCCTGCTCGCGTTCCGTTCCTCTACATCAGGCGGAAGAAGCCGTGGCGCCATTGCGTCGTCTTCTGGACAGCGTCCACTATCGCGGCATCTTCAGCGCCGAATTCAAACGCGACCCGCGAGATGGACAGTTCAGGATCATCGAGGTCAATACGCGTGCGTGGACGTATGTCGAGTTCGCCGCCCGCCACGGGGTGAATGTGTGCGAGATGGCGTGGCAGGATGCCTTGGGAGAACCCGTACCGGCAGCTTCGTATGGCTACCCCGCAGGCAAACTGTGCATCGATCTGTATCACGATCTGTCCAGCATCGGGCGAACGCCCGTGCGGGGTATGTCCAACGTCCTGCGATTGGCCGCGGAGTGGGCGCGGGCGGATCTGCACGTATTCCGCTGGGACGACCCGCGACCGGCCCTGCACGTACTCGGCTCCTTGCTGCGCAAACGTGCATCGCGCCGGCGCGACGCCGCCCTTGCAGCGCGGGCAGGGGTATCGGCGTGAGGAAAGACGGCAATAACCAGCCAGCCTAGCGGCCGTCCGTCATCGATCAATCTCCATTTCAATTTGATCCCGGCGCGTCGAGAATTCCCTCACCACTCACGAGGGATCCGACATGCAAACCAACAAGACAGCCTTGATCCTGGGCGCTACCGGGGGCATCGGCGGCGAGGTGGCTCGCCAGCTCCGCGATGAGGGCTGGGAGGTGCGAGGGCTTAAGCGTGGCCTGGAGGCCACCACCGTCCGCGACGGCATCACGTGTATCGCCGGCGATGCGATGAATCGCGAGGAGGTCATGGCGGCCGCGCAAGGGTGCTCCGTGATCGTGCACGCGGTGAATCCACCCGGCTACCGCCACTGGGCAGATCTGGTGCTGCCCATGCTAGAGAACACGATTGCCGCGGCGACAGTGCAGGGCGCCACCGTCGTGCTGCCGGGCACCGTTTACAACTACGGGCCTGACGCATTCCCGGAACTGCGCGAAGACTCGCCGCAGCATCCGCAAACGCGCAAGGGTGCGATCCGCGTTGAACTGGAGAGGCGCTTGCGCCTGGCAACCACAAACGGCATGCGCGCCATCGTGGTTCGCGCGGGCGATTTCTTCGGCCCTAAGCCCGGCAACAGCTGGTTCTCGCAGGGGCTGGTCAAGCCGGGTCGAACCGTAAGCGTCGTCAACCTACCGGGTCGACCCGGTGTCGGCCACCAGTGGTCCTATCTGCCGGACGTGGCTCGGACCATGGTGGAACTGCTCGCGCGTCGCGAATCGCTGGAACCGTTCGCGGTATTTCACATGGCGGGACACTGGGATGCGGATGGCAGGCAAATGGCCGAAGCGATTCGTCGTGTCGTGGTTCGGCGCGGTGGCAGTGCGCCGAAGCTGCGCGCATTTCCGTGGTGGCTGGTGGGGCTCGCGTCACCCTTTGTCGCGACGTTCCGCGAACTCCGTGAAATGCGTTACCTCTGGCGAGAGCCGGTACGCATGAGCAATGACAAGCTGAAATCGGTGCTCGGAGCGGAGCCGCACACACCGCTCGATCAAGCCGTGGAGTCAGCATTGGACGGCATGGGTTGCCTGGCCCCAGGCAAAGGCTCCTGAGCTCTGGCGACCATGTTGCAAGCGTCGATGATTCTTGCCAGGTCACCTGTCGGTAATGTCTTCCTTCACCAACGGTACGAACGCACTCCGCGCATAGACGCGACCTCGTTTGACGGTCATCAGCACGGACCTGAGATTCTTCAGGTCCGCAAGCGGATTGCGGGTGAGTATTACCATGTTGGCGAGCTTACCTGGCTCGATGCTGCCCATATCGCGTTGCTGGCCTGCCGCGCGGGCACTGATAAACGTGGTCGATCGCAGGATCGCGTCGTTCGGCATGCCGGCTTTGGCTGCCAGGGTGGCGAGTTCGTGGAACAGGTCCGGCCATTGATCGGTCCAGTCGCCGGTGAAGTCGGTTCCCGCATCGATCGATACACCGGCGCGGTAAGCCTGACCGGTGATCTCGCCACCCACCGTGTCGTCGCAGCTGCCTGGCGGCAGTGGAGGCATGGTCGTCGAGCCATCCGTATCTGAGCTGTAGGCCCAAAGCGTGGCGTCGAGGATCGTGCCACGCCGTACCATTTCCCTGAAAAGACGGGTCAACGCCGGATTGTCGCCGCGGCGAAAACGCGCCAGGTCGACAGGCGCGTGCGGCTCGTTCCAACCAGGGACATGCGCGTCCGGCTCGCGGATAAGCAAACAGGCATGCGAAATCGCGTCGACTCCCGCTGCCACCATGTCCGAGGGCTTGGCGGGATAGGGCGTTGCGTGGGCCCAGACCAGCAGCCCCTGTCGATGCGCTTCGGTCGTGATGCGTGCGGCGAGATCGGCCGGGAGGTCGGCGTAGAGCTTGATCGCCGTTGCCCAGGTCCCTTGCGCCCGCGCGACCGCCAGTGGCAGATCGGTGTCTTGGGTTATGGCCTGCATCCAGGGCACATGGCCCGGCGTGCCTCCCGCGGAAGCCTGGCCAGTGCGCTCGTCCGTGAAGAAATCCGGACCGGCCATCAGCGCGGCATAGTAGATGTCGGGAGCGGGGATCTCGCCAACCAGGCTGGCGCGGGTGAGTTCCGCCACCGGGCGAAGATCGTCGGCCATGTCGCGAACCGCCGTCACGCCTCCGTACAGATCGCGCCGCAGGATCGCTTCGGCCTGCCGCCTGTTCGGCGGGGTGGCCAGATGGACGTGCGCGTCGATCATTCCGGGCATCAGGAATCGCCCGTGCAGATCGACCGCTTTGGCTTTGGCGCGGAGCGCTGGCTCCAGTTCGGAGTCCGGCACGACGCGGAGAATGCGCTCACCTTCGACGAGGACGTCCATATTGGGCCGCGGCGGAGCGCCCGTGCCATCGATAAGGGTCGCCCCGTGAAACAGGGTGATGCTGGATGGAGGGGCTTTGTCGGTGGCCGGTTCAGCCGCGTGGGCGAGGGCGCAGCACAGGAGCACCGCCAAGGTCATGGCCGGCCGGAACGATGCGAAAATCGAGCGGATCGGTGTCGGCGTGGTCGACTCGATGCCGCCTTTGTCGTCATCCATCGTGTTTCCCTTCCCCGATTATTTGCGTGGTCTGGCGTGGGCCGGTCTGGATATTGGCTTTGACGATGCGATGGAGCTGGAACCGTCCGGCAGATGCACGGTGAAGCTTGCCACCAACAGCACTGTCGCTGGGCCATTAATGACATCCCACTATCGATATATAAACGTTTGTCCTAGTTGACCCACGCGCTGGGTGACACGAGGTAAGCCGATCGGGAAGGGGGAGAATCGTTCCATGATCAGCAAGCTCGGACGACGCAGGTGGGACGCGCCGCTGCTCATCGTCTTGCTACTTGTGGCTATAGGCATATTCGGCACGCCAGCACGTTATAAGCCTGCGGTTTCAGTGGCGCTGACGACGGTGCAGCTCTTCTTGATCGGGGCTTCCGTACTCTCGCTGATGCTCCCCGCTTGGCGATCGGGAGACGACGAGCGGCGAATTATCGCCGTCGCCGGCCTCTTCCTTATCGTTCCCTGGGCGCTGCTTACACTTATGCCGGGCTACGGACCGCCGTTCGCCTCCACGCTCGCAATGAACCACAAACGCTTCGTGATCCTCTTCATCTCGACGGCATGCCTTGGCACGGGCCTGTATCTGCTGAAGGGCCCACTCAGTCGAGGCGAGGCAGGCGACCGGCTGCTCGCACCGCTGGGACAAGTGGCGGCACTGTTCGCCGCGTGCATCCAACTCACCTGGGCTGCCATTCTTATTGGGTGGACCCTGGCCGAGGCGCACAAGCCAGCGGTCTACCTGCCGCTATACGCCACACCGTTAGGCAATGCCTCCGACGTGCTGCTGTTCTTCGCGGGATTGATCACGTATGCCAGCACCTGTCACGCGACAGCATGCCAGGCATATCCTTGAACCCTCTTGTGAATACGCCCCAGCCCGGGGAATGGTGCATGTGCCGCAGCCACGATATCGCCCCGCCGGCATGCCTCCGTCAGGAAGATCTTTCGCGTCGACGAAGCCAGTGCCGGCTCGCTGTCATAGCAGACGGTCACGTCGGGCTCGGCCAACTGCACAGCGAGAACATGGAATAAATCCCCACAGAACACGATGTCCTGCTTCCCTGCGCGCAGGCGGTATCCAGTATGGCCACAGGTATGCCCCGGCAGGGGTTCCGCAATGAGGTGGTCGTACCAGGACGCTGCCGGATCGAAAAGGCGATAGCGTCCCTCGGAGATATAGGGGGCGAGGATATGACGAGCATGCTCGAATGTCGCCCGCACGCTGACGTCCACCACGTCGCGGTCGGATGTCTCCAGCCAGAAGGTGGCCTCCGCGCGTGGCACATGGACAATGGCGCGAGGAAATACCGCTACGCCATCGCGTGTCAGGCCACCGACATGGTCCGGGTGAAGATGCGTAACGAGCACTATGTCGATGTCGGAAGGAACATACCCCGCAGCCGCCAGCTGCGTGGTCATCCGGCCCAAGGTCACATCCTGAAGGGCACCGGCACCGGTGTCGATGAGAACGCGATGCACACCATCATCGATCAGATACGCATTGACATGGCTGGGCACGACCTGGTCGAGATGCGCATCCTCCAGAAGTGTATGAAGCGATGTCTCGCCATGACGAAGGACGTCGCAGGCGGAAAGCGCAAAGTGACCGTCACACAGTGTGGTGATCGTCATTCTTCCGAGACGGAAGCTATAAAAACCCGGCACATCGGACGGCGCATGCCGATCGTCACCGCACATCATGTCGACTCCAGAGGAAAGGAGCCTTAAGTCTGTTGCCAGCGAGGTCTAACGCACACTGACACAAATGTGCGTCACCCCTTCACGATTGTTGAGGCACGTCGTCAGCGTCGTTGCCAAGCATGCGCACGGCAATGTCCGCCAGCGCCCGCACTCTGCGCATGCCGCGCATGTCCTCGTGGTAGCCCATCCAGATGTGCCGGGATGGCGGTGCTTCACCGAGATCGATGCGGGTCAGGCCAGCTGTCGCATCGCCGACCGCACGAGGCAGCACGGCGAGCCCCACACCTCGTTGGCACAGCCGCGCCTGCAACGCGCGGTGATTGGTTACCGCGACCTGTTTCGCCTGGGGGAAAATGCCCTGGAGCCACCCCGTCTCCGGATAGCTATGCACGGATGTATCCATGAGTACCAGGCCTGCTCCGCGGCTATCGCCGCGCGTGGGTGGCGGCTGATCGTCGCGGGCATACAGTCCGTACGCGATACGCGTCAGCCGGCACTGAACGACGCCCGGTTCGTCGAAGGGCAGCACCCGGAACACCACGTCCGCTTCCCGGCGTGACAGGTCGAAGCGACGAGAGCTGACGACCAGCTCCGGCAGTATCACCGGGTACTCGCGTAGCAGCTCTTCGACGACCGGTGGCAGTACATAGGTAGCAAACCAGTCCGCCGAAGAGATACGCAGCGGACCGTCGAGGCCGCCACTCTCGCCGGCTAACCGACGCTGCATGGCCAGGGCTGCAAGCTCCATTTCCTCCGCAAGCTGCAGCACGCTGCTCCCAGCCTCGGTGGGAAGCACGCCATTGTTGTGCCGCTGCAGCAGTGGCTGGTGCATGTCGTTTTCCAGCGCGCGGATACGCCGGGCAACCGTGGGATGGCTGAGGCCGAGTGCTCGCGCAGCAGCGCCCAGCGAACCCTCCCGAACCACGGAGAGAAAGATACGAACGTCACTCCATTCCACTTCGGAACTCCCTGTCGGCGCGAATCTTGACTCTATCAAGGATGCCCCGGAGTTGGACAAACGTACCCCTAAGCCCACAACGCCGCGGCGATTGCCGCGGCGAGTACCCCGAACGACACCACCGCGGCGGCCAGCGACAGCAGCAGGCGCAAGGGCAGGGAGCGTCCCAACATCGCCAGCGACGGCAGGCTGACCGGGGGCAGGGTCATCAACAGGGCGGCAGCCGGAGCCACGCCCATGCCGAGCGTGAGCATCGCCTGGACGATCGGCACTTCGCCTGCCGTCGGAATCACGAACAGCATGCCGGCCAGCGCCAGGGCGAGCACCCAGAACCATTCGTTGCCGATGTCCGGACCGATGTGCGGGAACATCCACGCGCGCGCCGCGCCCAACAGGAGCACGATCACCAGGTATTCGGGAATGAGCCGCAGCGTCATGCCGCCGAAGATCCGCATCCAGTGGACCGCGGTCTGGCCCAGCGTGCGGGGCTCGTCTTCCGTCGGCGGCACCTGCACGGTGACATGGGCGGCGGGCGCAGCGACGCGATTCGCCAGCCAGCCGAGGCCGAAGACCATCGGCACGCTCAGGGCGAGACGCAACGCGGTCCACTGCCACCCGAGCACGAAGCCGGTGAAGACGAGGGTGGCGGGGTTGAGCATGGTGTTCGACAGCCAGAACGCCACCGTCGCGCCCGGCGCGGCGCTCTGCCTGCGCAGGCCCACGACGACCGGCGCCGCGCAGCAGGTGCACATCATGCCGGGGATGCCGAGCAGTCCGCCGGCCAGTGTGCTGCGGAAGCCACGGCCTGCGAGCGCGCGGTGCACCGTGCTCGCGGGGACGAGCGCCTGCACGGCCGAGCCGATGAGCAGGCCGAGGATCATCGCCTTCCAGATCGCCTTTCCGTAGGCGAGCGCGTAACCGAGCGCCGCGTCCCAGGAGGGCGAGGGCGCTGCATCCGCCGTACCCATGAGGATCGACGAGCCGATGGAATGATGGGCCGCCGCGTCGAAGGCCCGGCCGTAGTAGGGGTACCACTTCACGTAGAACAGCCCCGCCACCACCAGCAGGGCGAAGACCGACCAGCGCATCGTGCGGGAGCTGCGAAGTGCGACACTCATGACCGTCCCCTCGGGAAACATGCGTGCGTTATGCTGCCGCATAGGATGACGACCGCGCTACCTCGCATTTGCTGGAACCTGCCATGACTTGTCTCCGCTTGACCGAACTTGCCCACGGCGGCGGCTGTGGCTGCAAACTCGCCCCCTCGGTGCTACGCGAGTTGCTGGCCGATCGCGCCCAGGCGATGCCGTTCTCGCAACTGCTGGTGGGCACCGAATCGAGCGACGACGCGGCGGTCTGGCAGGTCGACGAGCGCACCTGCGTGATCGCCACCACCGACTTCTTCATGCCGATCGTCGACGACCCCTTCGACTTCGGGCGCATCGCGGCCACGAACGCCCTGTCCGACGTGTACGCCATGGGCGGCAAGCCGGTCATGGCGCTCGCGATCCTCGGCATGCCGCTCGACAAGCTGGACACGGGCACCGTCCGCCGCATCCTCGAAGGCGGTGAGGCGGTCTGCGCGGAGGCCGGCATCCCGGTTGCGGGAGGCCACTCCATCGATTCCGTCGAGCCGATCTACGGGCTGGCCGCGATCGGCCTGTGCGCGCCCTCCGAGGTCCGGCGCAACACCGGCGCACGCCCCGGCGACGCGCTGATCCTCACCAAGGGCATCGGCGTCGGCGTGTACTCGGCAGCGTTCAAGAAACAGCAACTGCCCGAGAATGCATACGCCGAGATGATCGCCTCGACGACGCTCCTCAATCGCGTCGGGCACGAGCTGGCGAAGGACGGCGACGTGCATGCGATCACCGATGTCACGGGCTTCGGCCTCCTGGGCCATGCGCTCGAAATGGCGCGTGGCAGCGGTGTAGGCATCCGCATCGACGCCGACAGCGTGCCGTGGCTGGCCCAGGCCGAGGCACTGGCGCAGGCCGGCTTCGTCACCGGTGCCTCCACGCGTAACTGGAACAGCTACCGCGACGGCGTCACACTGGACCGCGCGCTTCCCGACTGGCGTCGCCAGTTGCTCACCGATCCGCAAACCTCCGGCGGTCTGCTGGTGGCCTGCCGCGCCGATCGCGCCGACGCCCTGCGCGATGCCATCGAGGCGGCCGGCTACCCGCGCGCTTCCATCGTCGGCGCGGTGGTGGAAGGCGACGCCGGGATCGCGGTGGCCTGACAAGGCCCAAACATCGCGTCGATGGCGGAAGAGAATGGGAGTCGAACCCACCCGAAACAGACTGGCTGCCTCACCCGGATTTGAAGTCCGGACGCCCCACCGGGGACGATTCTCTTCCAGAGATGCCGGCTAGGGCGGAGCCGGTGCATAGAGGTCGGCGTAACGCGACTGCACGCGTCGCAACGTACCGCGCTTGAGCATAACACCCTGTCGATCGAAGAACTCCAGGATCTGGATGGCCACCTTGCGTCCGCAGTCGAGACGATCGCGGAATGCCGCGGCACCGAAAAAGCCGTCTTCGGTCTGACTCGACACGTCGAGCGCGATCCGGACCATTTCGTGCATCGTCGCGCGCAGGAAGTAATGATCGTGCGCGACCTCGACGACGAGGCCGAGACGGCCGACGAAGCGCAGCAATTGACGCACCTCGTCCTCCGGCCGTCGCAGCTCGCCGGTGATGTCTCGCACGCGCGGCGGGCGGAAGCGCGTGGCGCCGCCGAGCAGAGGTTCGACGACGGCCCAGAGCGCCTCACGCGCCGCGCCCATCTGCACGCGGTGGCTGGCCAGGCGCACGAACGCGCCGTCGCGGACGACGCTGCCGGCGAGGTCGTCGTGCTGCAAGGCCAGCGAGAAGGCGGCGGCCGGCAGGCGGGGCATGACCGAAAGACGCAATTTCTCTCGGGCCATGCCGGGCAGGTCGGGCTCCGCGGCATGGAAGGCGTCGAGGCGTTCCACGATGGCCGTCACGAACCGGCGCCACGCGGCACCGCCGAGCACGATGCGCCCTTCGCCTGTCACGAACGTGTGCGCCGCCGGCGGCAGCAAGGCATCGCGTGTTTCCGCCGACAGCGCGCGGTCGCGCGCGAACGCGTCGATGTCGCGCGCGTAGGGCGGTGCGTCCAGCAGCGCGGCGAATGCGGTCCGCGGATCGTCATGCGAGAGGGCCGCGCGCTCCGCGACACGCTCGGGCTTGCGGCGTTGCCGCTCCGGCGCGCGCAGGTCGATGAAATGGCCGCCGCCGATCGTGCGCCGCGCGGACACGTCGCGTAGCACGAAACGGTCGAAGGCCGCCGCCGCGATGGGGCGGTCGAGTACCAGCTGCACGTCGGCCGCCCGACCAGGGTGCAACTGCGCGCCTTCGAGCGGCACGATGCGGACGCCCAGCTCCGTCGCGCCATGGTGCAGGCGCGCGGGGAACCAGGCGGCGATGGCTCTGGGTTCGGAAGGCAGCAGCGTCATGCGCGCGTCGATGCGGTCGGCCGGCGCGTGCAGCGCGGAGTCCACGATCATGTCGCCACGCTGGATCGCATCCTTCGCCACCCCGTCACCCGCGAGGTTGAGCGCGCAGCGGTCGCCGGCGCGCCCGGCGTCGACCTGGCGGTTCTGGGCGTGGATGGAGCGCACCCGTGCCGCGATGCCGGAGGGGCTGACGGTCACCGGGTCCTTCAGGCGCACTGTGCCTGAAAGCACCGTACCCGTGACGACGACGCCGATGCCGGGCAGGGTAAATACACGGTCGACAGCCATGCGGAAGCGCGCGTCGTCCCGATGTTCGCCCTGCGCGCGAGCCTCGGCGACCAGCCGCGCGCGCAGCGCGTCGATGCCTGCGCCCGTCGTCGACGATACCGGCACGATGTCGGCACCGGCGAGCACCGTGCCGCGACACGCTTCGCGAATATCGTTCGCGACGGCGGCGAGGCGCTCGGGCGTCACGAGGTCGCTCTTGGTCAACGCGACAAGCCCGCGTCGCGTGCCGAGCAGATCGACGATCGCAAGGTGTTCCAGTGTCTGCGGCATCACACCGTCGTCGGCGGCGACGACCAGCAGCGCGAAGTCGATGCCGCTGGCACCGGCGACCATGGTGTGCACGAAGCGTTCGTGACCGGGTACATCGACGAAGCCCAGCGTCGGGCCGCCGTCGACCGGCAGATAGGCGAAGCCGAGGTCGATGGTGATGCCGCGCGCTTTTTCTTCCTTCAGGCGGTCGGTGTCGACACCTGTGAGTGCGCGGACCAGCGACGTCTTGCCGTGGTCGATGTGCCCCGCGGTACCGACGATCACGGGTGTCCCGCGCCCCCGGCGGCGAGCGCGTCGAGGAAGGCTGTTTCGTCGCCGTCGTCGAGGCAGCGCAGGTCGAGGTGCAGGGCACCGTCCGCGATGCGACCGATCACGGGGCGAGGCACGGCGCGGAGGCGCGTCGCCAATTGTTCCAGCGCCGTCTGGCTGCCGCGCGCGCGGATGCGCAGGGCCGCGCTCTGCAGGGTGTCGAGGGGAAGCGCGCCCGAGCCGATCTGGCTGAGGCACGGGACGACATCGACGTCGAACGCGGCACCGAGCCGAGCAGCCGCACCGGGCAGCAGGCGCTCGGCCTGTGCGTGGACGGCCGCGGTCTCGCGGGCGAGGTAGCGCAGGGTCGGCAGGCGCTCGCCCAGGCGGTCGGGGTCACGATACAGCCGCAGCGTGGCCTCGATCGCGGCGAGCCGCACCTTGTCGACGCGCAACGCGCGCTTCAGCGGATTGCCATTGATCTGCGCGATAAGGGCCGCGTCGCCGACGATGAAACCGGCTTGTGGACCGCCGAGCAGCTTGTCACCGGAGACCGTCACCAGGCGCGCGCCCTCCGCCACGGCCTCGCGTACCGTCGGCTCCTTCGCGAGGCCGTGGCCCGAGAGGTCGACCAGGCTGCCCGAGCCCAGGTCGTTGAGCAGCGGCACGCCGGCGGCGTCGGCGATGGCGGCAAGCTCGCGGGCGTCGACCTCGGCGGTGAAGCCCTGGATCCGGTAGTTCGACGTATGCACCTTGAGCACGAGGCCGGTGCGTTCGTTCAGCGCCTCGCGGTAATCGGCCGCGTGCGTTCGGTTCGTCGTCCCGACTTCCACCATGTCCGCGCCGGCGCGCACCATGATGTCGGGCATGCGGAACGCGCCGCCGATCTCGATCAGCTCCCCCCGCGACACGATAGCCTCGCGGCGCAGCGCGAAGGTGTTGAGGCAGAGCAGCACGGCCGCGGCGTTGTTGTTGACGACCGTGGCGTCTTCCGCCCCCGTCAGCTCGCGCAGCAGGTTGCGCACGTGGTCGTCGCGCTCGCCGCGCGAGCCGGTATCGAGGGAGTACTCGAGCGACACCGGGTGGCGCATGGCCTGCACGGCAGCGTCGACCGCCGCTTCGGCGAGCTGCGCGCGGCCGAGGTTCGTGTGCAGCACGGTGCCGGTCAGGTTGAACACGGTACGTAGGGAGGGGCGCCGCGCTGCCAGTTTTTCGCCGGCTTCGCGCGCTATGCCGGCGGGCGTCGGCACCGGCTGGGCCTCGCGCGTCATGGCGATGCGGACGCCGGCGAGCACATCGCGGATAGCATCCGTGACGACCGGGCGGCCGTGCGCTTCGACGAGCTCGGCCGCCTCGGGCGTGGCGAGCACGGTGGCGACGGCGGGGATCTGGCGGAGCAGGGTGATGTCGGGTTCTGCCATGAGGCTCAGGTTGGCGAGAGCAGCAGCGGATTCGGTGCGTGCCTCGAGTATCCCGCTTCGGCGACCAGCAGGTCGAGTCCGAGCGAGGCCAGGTCGTCCGCGTACGGGTCGGCCTTCATGTCGCGCAACTGATAGAGCAGCTTGCTGTACGTATGGCAGTCGCCGCAGGTTTCCACCTTGACGATCTCGGGTGCGCCTTCGATGCCCTGCACGGACAGCTTGCGGGTGCCGCCGCAGTGCAGGCACACGGCGCGAACGTAGTTCCATGCGGTGGAGCAGAGCGAGCAGTACAGGTAACGCGTGCCGGGCGTGGTGCCGCTGGCGGTGATCAGGCCCGCCACCGACGGCGATCCGCAGCAGGGGCACAGCGCACGTTCCTCGAGCAGCCGCAGGTCGTCCACCGGAAGCCGCGCGGCCGAGACGGTGAAGTACACCTGCAGCGCCGCGGCGATGAAGACGGCCGCGGCGGCCTCGTCGGCCGGCACGCGGCCGCGCAGGAAGCGATCGGCGCGCTTTTCCAGGGCATCGGCGTCGTCCCGGCGCAGTGCCGCGATGGCGTCACGCGCCGGATCCGGCAGGCCCGGCGCGTCCACGTGGTCGAGCAGTGCCGCCAGGCCATCCCGCCAGGCGTGGTCGCGTTGGTGGCCGTCGGCGGCCAGCGGGGGCAGGCGGGCCTCGACGGCCTGCGCGAGTGCCGCCGGTGCCACGACCGCGTGGGGCTGCTGCATGGCGGCGACCGCATGCTGGGCATGCGCAAGCGCGGCCATGAAGCGCAGCCACTCTTCCATTGGGTGGCCCTCGGCCAGCGTCTGCAGGCGATCACCGCTGGCGGCGAACCGCGCGAGCGGGTCAGGCAGGACGATCGGGTCCGGTGCCTTCACACCGGCATGCGAGGGGCCGGTCCATGTGGCGTTCGGCGGGGCTTCGGCTTGCTTCACGAATTCTTCCTGGGTTCGGTCCTCACGCGCTGGCGCGACGCCACCTGGTAGAACCACTTGCGATGATGGTGCCACGCCCAGCCGGGTGTGACATAACCCTGCGTCATGCTGCGCACCGAGCCGCGGATCCAGATGGCCGCATAGACATGCGCGATCCAGACGAGGATCGCTGCGATGGCGGCGAGGCTGTGCACGAGCACGGCGACGCGTTGCACGGGAATCGACGTGGCTTCGCCGAAGTACACCTCCCAGATCATCAGGCCCGAAACGAACAGGGTAGGAATGAGCAGCGCCATCGCCCAGAACACCGCCTTCTGGCCGCTGTTGTTGCGGCCGACCGGTGGCACGTGCTCGTCGTCGTTCGTCACCACGCTGACGATGGCCTTCGACCAGGCGGCGTCGTCGCGGTTGAAGAAGTTGTTTCGCCAGAACTGCACGAACATGCCGATCCAGCTCACCATCAGGCCCACGCCGAACCACGGATGGGCGGCGCGCGCCCACTGGCCGCTGCCGAACAGGTTCGACAGGAAGAAGAAGTACGGGTGGAAGAACGACAGGCCGGACAGCACCAGCAGCACGAAAAGCCCCGCGTTGATCCAGTGGTTGACGCGGTTGGCGGTGGTGTAGCGGGTGAAGGCACGTTGCGGACGCGTCATGACGACTTCTCCTCTTCTTCCTTCATCTCGCGCAGCGCGCGATCGGCCTCGAGCTCGTCGTCTTCCTGCACTTCGTTCGGGCCGACGGTGACCCAGTGGAAGAAGCCGAAGATCGCGGCGGCCGCGATGCCGAAGACGGCGAGCGGCTTGATGGCCCCCTTCCACGCCTGCACCAGCGGGCTGATGCGCGGCTTGTCCGGCAGGCCGGAGTAGAGCGACGGCTTGTCGGCGTGGTGGAGCACGTACATCACGTGCGTGCCACCGACTTCCGGCGGATCGTACAGGCCGGCCTTCTCGAAGCCGCGCGACTTGAGATCCTCGATGCGCTCGCCGGCCCAGTTCGTCATGTCGGTCTTGGCGCCGAACATAATCGCGCCGGTCGGGCAGGCCTTCACGCAGGCCGGCTCGAGGCCGACCGACACGCGATCGGAACACAGGGTGCACTTGTACGCCTTGTGGTCGGCCTTGCTGATGCGCGGGACGTCGAACGGGCAGCCTTTCACGCAATAGCCGCAGCCGATGCACTTGTCGCTGATGAAATCGACGATGCCGTTCGCGTACTGGACGATGGCGCCGGGCGCCGGGCAGGCCTTCAGGCAGCCCGGGTCCTCGCAGTGCATGCAGCCGTCCTTGCGGATCAGCCATTCGAGGTTGCCCTGTTCGTTCTCGTACTCGGCGAACTTCATCAGGGTCCAGACGCTGGGACCGAGGTCGGCCGGGTTCTCGTACGAACCCTCGAAATGGCCGATCTCCGGGCGCAGGTCGTTCCACTCCATGCACGCGGACTGGCACGCCTTGCAGCCGATGCAGCGGCTGACGTCGATCAGCTTGGCGACCTGGTCCTCGTGGTTGCGGACCGCGGGGGGCGTAATGGTCGTCGCCGAGCGCCGGACATAGTCTTGCGATTGCAGGTCTGACATGTCGTGGGCCTCAGGCAGCGACCGGCGCGGCGGTCTTTTCGACGTTGACGAGGAACGCCTTGAACTCCGGCGTCTGGGTGTTGGCGTCGCCGACCGAAGGTGTGAGCGTGTTGGCGCCGTAGCCCTTGCGCGCCTGGCCGGTGAAACCCCAGTGCAGCGGCACGCCGATGACGTGGGTCGCCTTGCCGTCGACGGTGAGTGGCTTGATGCGCTTGGTGACATACGCCTTGCACACCACCTCGCCGCGCTTGGACGACACCTTCACCCAGCCGCCTTGCTCGATGCCTTTTTCCTTCGCGAGTACCTCGCCGATCTCGACGAATTCCTCCGGCTGGAGGATCGCGTTGATCAGTGCGTGCTTGGTCCAGAAATGGAAGTGCTCGGTCAGGCGGTACGTGGTGGCCACGTATGGGAAGTCCTCGCGCTTGCCGAAGTTCGCGCGATCGTCCGCGAAGACGCGCGCCACCGGGTTGTTGCTGACCTTCGGGTGCAGCACGTTGTCGACGGGCGACTCCATGGGCTCGTAGTGCTCGGGGAACGGGCCATCCGCCATCAGGTCGCGGGCGAACAGGCGGCCCATGCCTTCCGCATTCATGATGAAAGGGCCGACGCCGTCGCCGGGCTTCACGGTGGGGCCGTAGTCGGGCACGTCGAGGCCCACCCAGCGCGTGCCGTTCCACTCGATGACCGGCTTCTTCGGGTTCCAGGCCTTGCCGCTCGGGTCGGCGCTGGCACGGTTGTAGAGGATGCGCCGGTTGGCCGGCCACGCCCATGCCCAGTTCGGCGCGATGCCCTGTTCACGCGGGTCGGTGGCATCGCGGCGGGCCATCATGTTGCCCTTCTCGGTGAACGAACCGGTGAAGATCCAGCAGCCCGCCGAGGTAGTGCCGTCATCGCGAAGCTGCGCGAACGCATCCAGCAGCGTGCCGCCCTTCGTTACCGCGCCGGTGGTGGCGTCGGTCAGGTCGGTGAGCGCGCGGCCGTTCATCTCCTTGGCGAGTTCTTCCGGATCCGGCGACCGCGGGTCGGTGTATTTCCAGGTGAGGTTGAGGATCGGGTCCGGGAACGCACCGCCTTCCTTGCGGTAAAGATCGCGCAGCCGCTGGAAGATGCCGGTCATGATCCAGATGTCGGACTTCGCGATGCCCGGCGGCTCGGCCGCCTTCCAATGCCACTGCAGCCAGCGTGCGGAGTTGACGAGCGAGCCGCTCTCTTCGGCGAAGCAGGTGGTGGGCAGCTGGAAGACCTCGGTCTGGATCTCCGACGGCTTCGCCGGGTTCTGCGGACCGAAGTCCTGCCAGAAACGCGAGGTTTCGGTATCGAGCGGATCCATCGTGACCAGGAACTTCAGCTTGCTCAGGCCGTGGCGGATCTTGCCGCGATCCGGGAACGCCTGCAGGGGGTTGAAGCCCTGGCAGATGTAACCGGTCATCTCGCCGTTGTTCATCATCTCGAAGGCCTTGATGATGTCGTACAGCGGAATGTCGAGCTTCGGCAGCCAGTCATAGGCCCAGTTGTTCTCGGCCGTGGCCGCGTCGCCGTAGAGCGCCTTCTGCAGGCTGACCACGAACTTGCGGTAGTTCTGCCAGTAGCTGGTCTGTCCGTCGCGCAACGGCTTGAAGAGGCGAGTCTTCATATAGTCGTCGAACGTCGTCTCGCGATCGTTCGGCAACGTGAGATAACCCGGCATCTGGTTCGACAGCAGGCCCACGTCGGTGAGGCCCTGGATGTTCGAATGGCCGCGCAACGCGTTCATGCCGCCACCCGCCACGCCGATGTTGCCCAGCAGGAGCTGCACCATTGCCATGGCACGGATGTTCTGCGAACCGACGGTGTGCTGCGTCCAGCCGAGGGCGAACAGGCTGGTCATCGCCTTGTCCGGCGCCGCCGTGGCCGCGATCAGCTCGCAGATGTGCAGGAACTTGTCCTGCGGCGTGCCGCAGATGCGCGAGACCATCTCCGGCGTGTAGCGGGAGACGTGCTGCTTCAGCAGGTTGATGACGCAGCGCGGGTCCTGCCACGTGTCGTCGGATTTCGCGAAGCCCTTTTCGTCGAGCTCGTAATCCCAAGTCGAGCGGTCGTAGCCGTGACGGGCTTCCTCGTAGCCGCTGAACAGGCCGTCCTGGAAGGCGAAGCCCTCGCGCACGATGAGGCTGGCGTTCGTATACGAACGCACGTACTCATGCTGGATGGCGTCCTTCTCCAGCAGGTAACGCATCACGCCACTGAGGAACGCGATGTCGGTGCCCGGCCGGATGGGGGCGTAGTAATCGGCGACCGACGCCGTGCGCGTGAAGCGCGGGTCGACCACAACGAGCTTCGCGCCGTTCTCTATCTTGGCTTCGATCACCCACTTGAAGCCGCACGGGTGCGCCTCGGCGGCATTGCCGCCCATGACGATCACCAGGTTGGCGTTACGGATGTCCTGCCAGGTGTTGGTCATCGCACCGCGACCGAATGATGGGGCCAGACTGGCCACCGTCGGTCCGTGTCAGACGCGCGCCTGGTTGTCGAACACCACCATGCCGAGGGAGCGGGCGACCTTCCAGGTGAGGAAGGACGTTTCGCTGGAGGACGCCGAGGCAGCCAGCATGCCGACGCTCGTCCAGCGGTTCACCGTGGTGCCCGCGGCGTTCGTCGCCTGGAAATGCTTGTCGCGGTCGTCCTTCATCAGGCGCGCGATGCGGTCGAGCGCGAAATCCCACGAGACTTCCTTGAACTCGGCCGAACCGGGTTCGCGGTAGCGCGGGGCCTTCAGGCGTGTTGGGGCGTGCACGATGTCGAGCAGCGCCGAGCCCTTCGGGCAGAGGGTGCCGCGATTGACCGGATGGTCCGGGTCGCCCTCGATGTGGATGATGTTCGACACCGCATTCTTCGCACGGTCGCCCATGCTGTAGATGAGGATGCCGCAAGCCACCGAGCAGTACGTGCAGGTGTTGCGCGTCTCGGTGGCGTGGGTGAGCTTGAACGGCCTGACCGCGGCCGCCTGGGCCACGCCTGCCGCGCCGAATCCGAGCATGCCGAGGCTGGACGCGGCGAGGCCTAAGCCTGTGAATTTGATGAACTCTCGGCGGGTCATGGTCATCGCACGAGCTCCCAGGAATCTTGGCTGGACGAACCGTCACTGGAACCGACGGCGGTTGGCTTGACGTTGCTCCCTGAACACCCCGCCTTCACGGAGCGTTTTCATGAACGCTAGCACGACTCCTTGGGCCGGTCGATGACGTTTATGCGCTTTTGGGGTTCGACTTTCGGGTGGGGGGGGGGGCCGGTCAGCCGGTCATGGCTTCATACAGAGCATCTCGCGGACAGCCGGTCATTTCCTCCTGTCTCTTATACACATCT
>NZ_JBNDHZ010000046.1:0-33640 GCF_056755355.1 Luteibacter sp. HAY1-4A | reverse complement strand
GGCGAGGACCTGTCCTGGTTCTGGCGCGGCTGGTTCGAGCACAACTGGCAGCTGGACATGGCCGTAGAGAAGGTGAACGGGTCGGTCGTCACCGTATCGAACCTCGACCAGCTCGTGCTTCCTGCCACGCTGCGCGTGACGCTGGACGACAAATCCACGCGCGATATCCGGGTGCCGGTGGAGACCTGGCAGCAGCACACGCGGTTCGATATCGACGTGCCGGGCGGTCGGAAGGTCGTTCGTGCCGAAATCGACCCCGACCACAAGATTCCCGACCGCGATCGCGGCAATAATAGCTGGCCCCGCTGACGGAACGCTCGATGCCGCCGCCCCGAACCGCCGCCGTGTCCAACCTCTTCGCCATCGTCGTCGCGGCGGTGGCGTGGCCCGCGCTCGTGCTGCAGTACTGGCTGATCGTATGGTCGGGTTCGCTGGGGGCGGTGACGGTTCGTTACTTCAGCTTTTTCACCATCCTCTCCAACCTGCTCGTCGCGCTGGTCGCCGGTTCCACGGCGATGGGTGGCAACTGGACGCCGCTGCGTATCCTGCGCACACCGCGCGTGCGGGGCCTTGCGGCCCTTTGCATCGCGGTAACCGGGCTGGTTTACGTCACGGTGCTGCGCTCACTGTGGCATCCGCTGGGTCCGCAGCTGATCGCGGACCGCTCGCTGCATTACATCGTGCCGGTGCTTTACCTGCTGTGGTGGTTCACCTTGTTGCCGCACGGCACGCTGGTCTGGCGCGACGCGGCGCGATGGCTCTGGTTCCCCCTGGTGTTCGCGCTGTGGACGTTCGTCCGCGGGGCCATCGTCGACGAATATCCCTATCCGTTCCTCGACGTGGGTCGCCTCGGTTATCCGGCGGCGCTGCTCAATGCGGCGGTGGTGGCGGTGATCTTCGTCATCCTGGGGCTTGGCCTGGTGGCCGCGGACAAGGCCCTGGCCCCGAGGCACGCGCTTCCCTGACGTGGCCTGCGTGGCCCGATGTCGCCGCCATCGTGCCTACGGCGTGGCGGGGGAAGGGCTAGAATGCCCGCATGATCTTCCGCTGGTTCGAATCCCTCATCGACATTTTCCGCGAGGCGCCCGACCGCGCCCCGCCGAAGAACGTCGTCCGTTTCTACGCGTATTACCTTCGCCAGGTCTGGAAAGTGTTCGTGGCCACGCTGGTCGTGGGACTCGCGGTGGCGCTCATCGAAGTGGCCCTGTTCGACTTCCTGGGCCGTGTCGTCGACATGGCGCAGAAGACACCGGCTGCGGCATTCTTCCAGACGCACTGGCGCACGCTTACCTGGATGGCCATCGTGGTGGTGCTGTTGCGCCCCGTGGCGATGGGCCTGCACGACCTGCTGGTGAACCAGGCGCTGAACCCGGGCATGACCACCATGGTTCGCTGGCAGCATCATCGCTACGTGTTGAAGCAGAGCCTGTCGTTCTTCCAGAACGACTTCGCCGGCCGCATCGCCAACCGCATCATGCAGACGGCGCCCTCGCTGCGCCAGTCCGCGGTGCAGGTCGTGGACGCACTGTGGTATGTGAGCGTCTACGCCGGTACCTCGGTCTACCTGTTCGCCAAGGCCGACGTCCGGCTTGCGTTGCCATTGGTGGCGTGGATCGCCTGCTACATCGGCATGCTCGTGTTCTTCGTGCCGAGGGTGAAGGAACGCTCGTGGCGGGCGTCCGAGGCGCGCTCGAAGCTGATGGGCCGCATCGTCGACGGTTACAGCAACATCATCACGCTGAAGCTGTTCGCGCACACCCACCGGGAAGAGGCATACGCGCAGGAAGCCATGCGCGAGCAGACCGAGAAGGTGCGCTCGTCCAGCCGCATGGTCACGGGCATGGATGTGTCCATCACGTCCCTCAACGGCTTGTTGATCGCGGGCACCAGCGCCCTGGCGCTGTGGTTGTGGGTGCATGGCATGGTGTCCACCGGCCAGGTGGCGCTCGCGGTCGGGCTGGTGATCCGCATCAACAACATGTCCGGCTGGATCATGTGGGTGGTGAACGGCATCTTCGAGGACGTGGGCACCGTGCAGGACGGCATCACCACCATCGCTCAGGAGCGCACGGTGCTCGACCGCGACGACGCCGTACCGCTGCGGGTCACGCGTGGCGAGGTGCGTTTCGACGACATCCATTTCCACTACGGCAAGGCGGGCGGCATCATCGCGGGGTTGGACCTCATCGTGCGGCCGGGTGAGAAGATCGGCCTCGTCGGTCCTTCCGGTGCGGGCAAGACCACGCTCGTGAACGTGATGCTGCGCCTGTACGACCTCGAGGACGGCCGCATCACCATCGATGGGCAGGACATCGCCAAGGTCACCCAGGAGTCGCTGCGGTCGCATATCGGCGTGGTCACCCAGGACACGTCCCTGCTGCATCGTTCGATCCGCGACAACCTCCTTTACGGCCGTCCGGACGCGACCGAAGACGAACTGCTGGCCGCGGTGCGCCAGGCCCGCGCGGACGAGTTCATTCCCGGTCTTTCCGACGGGGAAGGGCGCACGGGTTTCGACGCGCACGCGGGCGAGCGCGGTGTAAAGCTGTCCGGCGGCCAGCGGCAGCGCATCGCCATCGCGCGGGTGCTGCTGAAGGACGCCCCGATCCTCGTGCTCGACGAGGCCACCTCGGCCCTCGACTCCGAGGCTGAAGCCGCGATCCAGGAAAGCCTGGAGATCCTCATGCGGGGCAAGACGGTCATCGCCATCGCCCATCGCCTGTCCACCATCGCGAAGATGGACCGCCTGGTGGTGATGGAGCGGGGCGCCATCGTGGAAACGGGTACGCACGCGGAACTGATCGCCCGGGGCGGCCTGTACGCGCGCTTGTGGGCCCACCAGACCGGGGGCTTCGTCGGGGTCGAGTAGGGGCGTCGTCCGCAGGGATGAACCGGATGAGAGGCTGCCTTGCAAAGGTTGCGCTTGTCCGGCGGCCGGTTCCGGCGACAATGGGTGTCAATCCTTCGTGAGGTTCCGCATGTCGTCCGCCGCAGACAGCTCCATCGACTCGCTCGCCCCCGCCGCGGAACGCGACTGGCGTACCCCGGCCGAACTCGTGGCCCTCGGCGCGATCTGGGGCGGTTCGTTCCTCTTCATGCGAGTGGCGGCGAAGGACTTCGGTCCTTTTCCCATGGTCGCTACGCGACTCGCCTTCGGCTCGGTGATCCTGCTGCCGCTGCTGTGGCGTGCGCGTTCCGCCATCCGCTTCGCCCATCTGTGGAAGATGCTGGCGCTCGGTGCGCTCAGCGCAGCCATTCCGTTCACCCTTTTCGCCTGGGGCGCGGAACGCGCTCCGGCCGGCATCGGTGCCATCGCCAACAGCATGACCGTGCTGTTCGCCGCGCTGGTGGCCTTCGTGGGCTTCGGCGAGAAGATCGGCACGCGCAAGGCCATCGCCCTGGTCGCGGGCTTCATTGGCGTGGTGATCCTCGCCAGTGGCCGCACGGCCGGTGAAAACGTCGCGCCCGCGGCACTTGCCGGTGTCGCGGCGTCGTTCTGCTATGGCCTGGCGGCCAACCTCATCAAGAAGTACCTCTCGGACATCGCGCCGACGGCGGTCGCTGCCGGATGCCTGCTCGGCGCCACCGTGCTGATGGCGCCGCTCGCCGCGGTTACCTGGCCCGAAGCGCCCATCCCCATGAAGTCGTGGGTGGCCGTGGTGGCGCTCGGCGTGCTGTCGACGGGCCTGGCCTACGCCTTCTACTTCCGCCTGATCCAGCGCATCGGCGCGCCGCGCGCGGCCACGTCCACCTACCTCGTGCCGTTGTTCGGCGTGGGTTGGGCCTGGATGTTCCTGGGCGAGGCCTTGACGCCGACCATGGCGATCGCCGGAGCGATCATCCTGGGCAGCGTCATCTTCAGCCAGAAACGCAAGGCCTGATCGATCCCTTTCGCTGGGGGCGCGGCATGGACTAGTCTCGGCTCTCTCCAGCCGCAGGGACCCTCCATGTCGCGTCTTCGCCACGTTCTCGCCTTCGGCGTCGCCAGCTTCGTTTTCGCGCTGGCCGCGCAGGCCCAGGAAGCCAACGCACCCGCTTCGCCGGGCGCCGCTGCCGCCGCCCGGCCGGCAGCCCTTGCCGACTTCGACGCCTACGTCGATGCCACGCGCAAGCAGTTCGACGTGCCGGGTATCGGCGTGGCGATCGTGAAGGACGGCAAGACCGTCCTGGAGATGGGCTCCGGTGTGCGCAAGCTGGGCGAACCGGCCAAGGTCGACGCGCATACGCAATTCGCCATCGCATCGAACACCAAGGCGTTCACGGCGGCCTCGCTGTCGATCCTGGCCGACGAGAAGAAGTTGGACATGGACGACCGCGTGGTCGACCGGCTGCCGTGGTTCCAGATGTCCGATCCGTACGTGACGCGCGAGATGCGTATCCGCGATCTCCTCGCGCACCGCAGCGGCCTCAGCCTCGGCGCGGGCGACCTGCTGTACTGGCCGGCTACTACCTATACGACGCAGGAAGTGGTGCAGCGCCTGCGTCATGTGCCCCTCACGAACAGCTTCCGTGCGGAATACGCGTACGACAACATCCTTTTCGCCGTGGCCGGTCTCGTCATCGAGCAGGTCTCGGGCAAGCCGTGGGCGGACTTCGTGCGCGAGCGCATCTTCTCGCCGCTGGGCATGACCGAATCGCAGACGCACGCGCCCGACAGCATCGGTCCGAACGACGACATCGCCACGGGCCACGCGAAGTTCGACTTCAAGGACCTGAAGCCGGTGGCGCCGATGTCGTGGAACAACAACCAGGCCGCGGGCGGCATCTACTCCAGCGTGCACGACCTCTCCAAGTGGATGAACATGCAGCTGGCGGGCGGCACCTATACCGACGCCGCGGGCAAGGAACAGCGGCTCTTCAGTGCCAAGCGCCAGGCCGAGATGTGGTCGCTGCTCACGCCCATCCATATCTCCGAGCCGAGCGTACCGGAGCTAAAGGGCACCAAGCCCAACTTCTACGGCTACGGCGAGGGCTGGTTCGTTTCGGATTACCGCGGCCACAAACTCGTATGGCATACCGGCGGCTGGCCCGGCATGGTGTCGCGCGTGACCCTGGTGCCGGATCTCAAGCTGGGTATCGTGGTACTGACCAACCAGGAATCCGGCGCCGCCTTCCAGGCCGTGACGATGCGTGCGCTCGACGCGTTCATGGATGCACCGAAGACCGATTGGAACGCGGCTTATGCGGCGAGCGTGAAGAAAGCCGAGGCCGGTGCCGACGACAGCATGAAGAAGCACGAGTCCGCGCGCATGAAGGGTGCGAAGCCCTCGCTGCCGCTCGACGGCTACGTCGGCACGTATCGCGATCCCTGGTACGGCGATGTCAAGGTGACGAAGGAAGGCGGAAAGCTCGCGATGAGCTTCACGAAGACGGCGCAGCTCAAGGGCACGCTCGAACCCTGGCAGCACGACACTTTCATCGCCCATTGGCACGACCGCTCGCTCAACGGCGACGCCTTCGTCAACTTCACGCTCGACCCCGACGGCAAGGTGCGCGAAGTGCGCATGGAACCGGTATCGCCGCTGACCGACTTCAGCTTCGACTTCCAGGACCTGCGCCTGACACCGGTCAAGGACTGACGCCTCAGCACGCTGCGGGAGTCGACTCCCGCAGCGTGTGTCGACCTTGCGATCAGGCCGAACCGTCGGGATCGGTCGACGCCTGCGGCGCCCCGGCCCCGGTCGGGCCGATGAGATCGCTCACGCTACCTCCCGACCGCAACACGAGATCCTGCGGACGCAGCAGCGGAATGCTCGCGCCGCGCAGGCGCGCGATGATGTCGAACAGCAAGTCGCTCTTCACGCCGCCCACGTCGCGCGGGCTGCCTACGTAACAGATGGCCATGAAGGTCATCGCGGCGTGGTCCACGTTGTCCAGCATCACGAGCGGCGCGGGGGTCTCCTGCACCGAGGCGTGGCCACGCATCGCCTCCAGCATGTGCTCGCGTATCGCCACCGGATCGCTGTCCAGCGGCATCGGCAACTTGAAGAGCACCCGTCCCTGCGGGTTTGCCATCGTCATGTTGCGCACGGGCTTGGTGATGAAGGACGAGTTCGGCACGATGACGGTCGAGCGGTCGGCCACCTGGATCTCGGTGGCGCGCACATTGATTCGCCGGATATCGCCCTCGGCATCGTCCAGCACCACCCAGTCGCCCACCTTCACCGGCCGCTCCGCCAGCAGGATCAGGCCGGAAATGAAGTTCTGCACGATCGCCTGGAGGCCGAAACCGATACCCACCGACAGGGCGGAGGCCACCCAGGCCACGTTCTGCACGGAGAGCCCCATCGCAAGCAGGGCGATCGCCACCACGATCACGATGCCGACATAGCCGAGCAGCGTGGTGAGCGAACTGCGCATGCCGGGATCGAGGTTCGTCCGCGGCAGGTATTGCTCGGACATCCAGTTCTTGATCACCCGTACGGCCAGCAAGCCGAGGAAGAAGAGGGCGATCGCGCTGAGGATCTGGCTGGGTTTCAGCTCGACGTTGTAGATCTTCAGCGATTGCAGTTTGGCGCCGAGCGCGAGTATGTCCGATGCACCCGCACCGAACCCGGACATCACGGCGGTCAGGCCGAACAGGAACAAGCCGAGGCGTACCACGCCCGACAGGAGCACGCCGGCCTGGTCGAGCAGCTTCGGGTGCGTGCCGAATACCGCCTGCGCGCGGGCGCTCATGGGGCCCTTCTCGGAGAGCAGCGTCTCGAACAGGTCGTCCACGAGCCGCATGGCAAGGTACGTGGCGGCGATGACGATCGCCGTCCACACCACCTGGCCCGCCATGAACGATGCGAAGGCGATGAAACCGGTAAGAAGGCCGATCCACGAGGCCACGATGGCGATCCACGCCGCCGCGATGAACAGGCTGGCCCAGATCGGTCGCGGCGGCGGTGGCGTGCCGTCGGTGTCGTGGTGGTGGGTACGGCCCAGCCGCAGGAGCGCGAGTGCCGCGAGCACCGTGAGCACGATGGCCTGCAGGCTGCTGGTGACCACCGTGGCGGCGAGACTCGTGCCGATCGTGCGGTTCAGTTCCTTCAGGAAATAGAACAGCACCACCGCCAGCGAGATGAGCATGGGAAAGCGGCGCAGTGCCAGCGCCGTTTCGTCCGGTATGGCCGGCAGGCGCCAGGAAGGGCGCTTCGCGGAGATGAGCGCGCGGCCGAGGCCGGCAACGAAGGCGCCGAAGAACACGATGCGGACGAGCGCGCGCGCAATCTCGTCCGTGTCCTCGCTGAACACGTCGTTCCAGTTGAGGCCGGTGTAGAGGAGCTGCGTTCCCAACCCGGTGGTGAGCGTGGACGTGAGCGCGATGCCGACGATCAACGCGGAGCGGCGCAACCGTCCGGGCGGCATGCGGTTCGCGGTGAGGCTGCGCACGCGCGACTCGATATAGAAACGCACGGCTGTCATCAGCAACAGCCCGAACAGCACGCAGCTCACCAATGCCGTGCGGTTGCCCGTGCTCCAGCTGTTCGAGAAATCGTCCTTCACCGTGCTCGCGAACGAGCGCAGGTTCGCCGAGTCGCGGGGGAACGCGGCTGCCGGGTCGGACCAGAACGGTCGCGACAGCGGCGAGTTCGTGCGTTGCGAGATCGTTTCCTGGAACCGTGTGCGGCGCAGGTCGGCGAGCTGGTTCGCTGTCTGCTGGGCTTCGAGTGCGATGCCGTCGGCCTGCTTGATGCGCGCGTCGACCGCGTCGAAGGTCTTCTGGGCGTCTCGTCGCGTGGCGGCCAGTTCCGGGGCCTCCTTCGTGCCGGCCGCGGGAGGGGGACCCAATTGATCCAGGCGTGCCTTCGCGGCGTCCCGGTCCGGTTGCAAGGTGCCGGAAAGCTTCTGCGCCGCACTCGCCACGTCCACGGCCTTTCCGCGGAGGTCGTCGATGTCCTGGTTGGACGCCTTGTCGTCCTTCATCGCCTTCTCGATCGTGTCGAGCTGGCCGCGAAGGGTGTCGATCTGCTGGGCAGGAGTGCCGTCGTCCGTCTGCGCCAGGGCGCCGCCGGAGCAGGCCAGGAGCAGGGCGATAAAGAAGATTCTCAGGGTGCGCATAGGGCGATGATCGAAGCCGGTATCCATCAGGTCAAATGCCCGACGGATGCGTTACCCTCCGTGAATGGCGTTCCCGGGCCTCCATGCGGCATTGCAGCTTTGCGGGGGAGGGGGTCGCCGCTATCCTGCCGCCCCTTTGTCCACGCCTGGAAGTTCCCATGCGCAAGAAGCTGGTCGCCGGTAACTGGAAGATGCATGGTTCCCGCAGCATGGCCGACGCCCTCGTCCGCGAGATCGTCGAGAACCTTCCCGACGGCGTCGACGTGCTGGTCTTCCCGCCGGACGTGTACCTAGGGGAATTGAGTGCCCGCTACGGCGACCGGGGCCTCGGCTTCGGCGGCCAGGACCTTTCCGAACACCACGTGCCTGGCGCATATACCGGCGAGGTAACGGGCGGCATGCTCGCTGACGTTGGGGCCGGCTGCGTCCTTGTGGGCCATTCGGAGCGCCGCCAGTACCAGGGCGAAAGCGACGCACTGGTGGCCCGGAAGTTCGCGGCGGCATGCAAGGCGGGACTGAAACCCATCCTGTGCGTGGGAGAAACCCTGGAAGAGCACGAGAAGGGACAGGCCGCGGAGGTCATCATGCGCCAGCTCTGGGCCGTCATCGATAATTGCGGCATCGAGAGTTTCCGTGGGGCCGCGATCGCCTATGAGCCGGTCTGGGCCATCGGTACGGGCCTTACCGCCACGCCCGAGAAGGCGCAGAAAATTCATGCGCTCATCCGTAGCCAACTGGCAAAAAAGGATGCTAATATCTCGCTCCTGACCCGGGTGCTTTACGGCGGAAGCGTCAAGCCGGCCAATGCGGCCGAACTTTTCGCCCAGCCGGACGTGGACGGGGGACTCATCGGCGGCGCTTCGCTTGTGGCCTCCGATTTCCTGGATATATGCGCCGCGGCGCGTCGATAATCGCGACACGGCAAACCAAGAAGACATGTTCATTCTCTTCAGCGTTTTCTATATCCTGATCGCCGCGGCGATGATCGTGCTGATTCTCATGCAGCGCGGTGCCGGCGCGGAGGCAGGTTCCGGGTTCGGTGGCGGTGCATCCGCCACGGTGTTCGGTGCACGTGGCTCGTCGAGCTTCATGACGCGCGCCACGGCGGTACTTGCCGCCCTGTTTTTCCTGCTCAGCCTCGGCATGGGCATCTACCTCGGCCGTTCGGGCAATCCCCAGCCGGCCGCGGATCTCGGCGTGATGTCGGGTGTCACCACCCCGGCCGCTCCCGCCAACAACGCTCCGGTAGCCCCGGCCGCGTCGGACGTGCCCAGCGCACCCGCCGCCGCCACGGCACCGGCAGCGAACAACGATGTTCCGGCCCCGAAGCAGGAAGCCACGCAGGCTCCCGCGGAACCGGCCAAGAAGTAATCGCGACACGCAGTAAAAGTTATGCCCAGGTGGCGGAATTGGTAGACGCACTACCTTGAGGTGGTAGCGGCTTAGGCTGTGGGGGTTCGAGTCCCCCCTTGGGCACCAACGCAAGATCCGGACAACCTCTACCGGATCGCAAATAAACCCGCGAAAGCGGGTTTTTTTGTGCCTGCCATTCGGTTGCGCTAATCTCCTTTCCGGGGTGAGGCCACGAATCGCGAGGCCCGACATGAAGATGCGATATCCGCTTGCCGTGATGTTGTTGTCAGCGAGCATGTCCCTGATGACGGCTCATGCCGTCGAACGAGGCGTGGTGCCACCCATCCCCGAAGCCGATCACGCGGCCATGCGGGACTACCGGATCACGGATGACGTGGTCCAGCGGCTGGCGGCTGTGTCCGCCGATGCCCGCAAGGCGCGGCTCGACAAGGAATGGTTTTTTGCCCAGCTGTACTCGAGTTCGCTGGACGACATCGCCGATCGTGTGCTGACCAAGCAACCACGACTCGCCCGCATCGTGGAGAGCCATGGGTTTGGTCGACGCGAATACATGACAGCAGTCTACGCGTTGGCCAGTGCGAGGCAGGCGACGCTCTATGGTCCGGATGAAGCATCCGGCGCGAAGATCCACGACCGGTTCGTCTCTTCGAAGAACGCGAGTGAGGCCAATATCGCGTTCTACAAGGGGCACCGGACCGAGGTCGAGCCGCTGATGGACGGCGGGCCGGTGACGCAGGTCGGCGGCAGGGGCCCCTCGAGCCGCTGTTGCATTTGACGTCGGCTCAGCGCCGCTGCGCGCGCAGCAGTATGCGTTGCCAGTCGTGGGGCACGCGTTCCTTCGGCCCGGGTACCGTCTGCGTAGCCGGATGGCTGTGTGGCGGCGCGAGCGCGGGACCGTCGAGTCCCTCATCGGTGCGATAGTCGTAGAACCAGTCCTCACCCGGCTCGAAGCTCTGGATGATCGGATGTCCTGTTTCTTCCCAGTGTTTCGTGGCGTGCTTCGCCAGGGAATCGTCGCAACAGCCGATGTGTCCGCACTGGGCGCATCGGCGAAGGTGTAGCCACCAGCCGCCGTCCTGTTCGCATTCGACGCAGCCGGTACCGCTGGGCACGGCCGTCGGGTCGATACCGTCGGTTCTCACGTTCATGGACACTCCGCGTTCGGTTTACGAAAGCCTGCCGGAGGAGGGCAGCGCGGCTGCCTGCATCCTGTCGACGGACGTCGTCAGTGAGCGTAAGGCAATACGGAGTTCCATGGAATTCGGGCGGCCGCCAGACAGCAGGGCCTCGATCTTTTCCGCGGCATCGGCCACTTTCAGGTGGTCGTTGAGCAGGGCGCAGCGCGCCATGTGGTTGGCGCGCAGCTGGGCCTCGGCATAGTCGTGGTGCAACAGTGCCTGGAGCAGCCCGAGGGCCTCCAGCGAGATTTCCTGGGCTGCCAGGTTCTTGCACATTCTTCCCATGGTGCCGGACGCGCACAGGGATGCAATCCTCCATCCGGCCTAGGAAATTATCCGGATGACACGCAAAAACGAGCCGGTGTGCGCCGGAGCGGATATCCTCGGGCGCCAGACCACGTGCAAGGACACGCCATGTCGATCGCCGCCACCGTGCTTACCGTTCTGGTGATCCTGATCCACATCTACATCGTGCTGCTGGAGATGGTGCTCTGGCGCTCCCGTGGCCCGAGGGTCTTCGGCATCAGCGCCGACTTTGCACGGGACAGCGCGGCACTGGCTTCCAACCAAGGCCTCTACAACGCCTTCCTCGTCGTCGCCCTCGTGCTCGGGCTGACACTCCACGAACCCTTCGCCACGGCCTTCGTGTTCTACGGCCTGGGCTGCGTCGTCGTCGCCGGTCTGTGGGGTGCGGCGACCGCCAGCCGGCGCATCCTCTATGTCCAGGCGCTGCCGGCGGCTGTCGCGCTGGCGGCACAGTGGATGTCGAGATAGCGAAACGTGGTCGCGTTCGGGTTTCGCGTCCCGCGCATCACCGATAATGGGTCCACGAAGGCGATGGAGCGGACATGCCCGATACCGACCTGCCCCTGGCGCACCCGGAAATCACGCCGCCACCGCGGGCGCACACGTTCGAGCTAGGGTTAGCGCTGGCCGGCGCGGTATCCGGCGGCGCTTACGCCGCCGGCGTCCTCGACTTCCTCTACGAAGCACTCGAGCACTGGTACGACGCGAAGGCCCGGAAGCTTCCGGTGCCCACGCACGATGTCCTGCTCAGGGATATCTCCGGCGCCTCGGCGGGTAGCATCAATGGCGTGATAACGGCGGTGGCGCTGCCTTACGCCTTTCCCCACGTGCATATCGCGGACGTGGAAGTGCCGGCTAATCCGTTCTACGACGTGTGGGTGAAACAGGTCGACATCCGCGGCTTCCTCGGCACGGACGACCTGGCCGACAAGAACGTGCCCATCGCGTCGCTGCTGGATACGCGCTGCCTCGACGAGATCGCCGCGAAGGTGCTTCGTTTCGAGGGCGAGCCGCTGTCCCGGCCTTATATCGCCAACCCGCTGAAGCTCGTGTTCACGGTGACGAACCTGCGCGGCGTGCCCTATGCCGTCCCGTTCGCCGGCAGCAGCGCGGACGCCGTGCACAGCATGGTCGCGCACGAGGATTACCTGCGTTTCTCGATCGACACGGGGCAGGGGCCTTACGACCGGGCCTGGCAATATCCTGACGACCTGTACGTGCCACATCCCAAGAAGCTGCCGGACCGGGCATGGACGTCGCTGATGAACGCCGCGCTCGCTTCCTCGGCTTTCCCCGGGGGACTGCGCTACCGCGAGGTGGAACGGCGTTGGAGCGACTATATGCAACGCAGCGTGGTCGTTCCCGACGAGTACGGGATCTCGCGGGTCGTTCCGATCGAACCCCGCCGCGACGCCTGGGACCGGCACGGTGCCACGTACCGTTTCGTCGGCGTCGACGGTGGCGCGATGGACAACGAACCCTTCGAATTGGCGCGCACGGAACTGGCCGGTACGCTCGGCCGGAATCCGCGCCGGGGCGACGAAGTGAACCGCATCGTGCTCATGGTGGACCCGTTCCCGGAGCCCGACGACCTGGGGCCGGAATTCGCGGCCTCGATCAACGTGGTCGAAGCGCTCACGGCGTTGTTCGCATCGTGGAAGCAACAGGCCAGGTTCAAGCCTCGCGAGATCGCGCTGGCCATGGACGATGCCGTCTACAGCCGATTCCTGATCGCGCCGACGCGTCCCGCGGCGAGTGGCACGGAGCGTTGGCTGGGTGGGCGGGCGCTCGCCGCAGGCGCCCTGGGTGGATTCTCGGGTTTCTTCGCCGAGGCCTATCGGCGTCACGATTTCCTGCTCGGCCGGCGCAATGCGCAACGGTTCCTGGCCGAGCATTTCCTGGTGCCGGCGAACAATCCCATCGTCGCGGCATGGGCGGGCGATCCGGCGCTGGCCAGCTACCTTCGCGACCGCGACGGCGTGCTCCATGCGCCCGTCATACCGCTCGTCGGGCCGTGCCACCCGGAACGGCGTGAGGACCGGTTGCCCGATTGGCCCAAGGGCGCTTTCGACCCGCTCACGCTCATGCCCGCCATTCGCAAGCGCCTGGATGCGCTTTACGGCGTGGCCACGGACAAGTGGAAGGACAAACTGCTGACGTGGCTCGCGTGGCACACCTATGCCCGGCGAAAGCTGCTCGACTTCACGTCGCGGCGGCTCGTCGAGGCATTGCGAAAGCATGATCTTTGGTGAAAAAAACGTCTTGAATCGTGACAAATGACATCGAGTCGTCGCATTCGTGAAGGAGTGCAAAAATTTCCTGGCCGAATTTGCTTTCGACGTATGGTCGTCGCGTGAAAACGGGAGTAGGTTGGAACCCCGGGCTACTCATCGCGGGTCATCCTATGAACATGACAGCCTTGCCGCGGGCGATCGTCTTCGAAGACCACTCCGGTCTGGCGTCCGCTCTGACCGACCTTCTTGCCGAGCGTCTCGGCTACGACGTTGCGGCTTGCGCCGGTTGCATCGAGGAAGCCATCCGCGTGGCCCACGTGGAGCGCTGCGACGTCGCGGTGGTCGACCTGGATCTGCAGGGGGTCATGGCTTATCCGGCGCTCGACGAACTGAAACGCCGCGGCATTCCCTATGTGCTGGCCACCGGTTCGATGGCAGTCGACATCCCGGGGCGCTACCAGGCTCCCCTTGTCCGGAAGCCTTACAGCGCCCACCAGCTTGCCGATGCCATACGCGAGGCCAGCCTGCCCAAGGCGAGCTAGGCCTGAGCATGGCGCCTTCCCCTCATTCGAGGGACGGCTCGTCGAACATGCCGCGTTCGCCCGTCCTCGCGCTGCGTACACGTAGGCCATTCTCCACATCGCGCACGCCCACCGCGTCGGCAACGGCATCTTCGGTCAGGTGCTTCATGTATCGCTCCGGCACTTCGCCAGTGAGTGTCACCACACCACCGGACACCCGCACCTCGATGTCGGAGGCGTCGATGGCGTCGTGCTCGCTCAGTCGTTCGCAAATGTCCTCGCGGATGCGCTCGTCGCTGCGTTCGTACCCTTTGGGGCCGATGCCGCGATAGCCGCCCGGATAGCCCGAACCGCTCCATGCCCGACGTTCGTCGTCACCACGGCCGAAGTCGCGATGTCCCGGATGCCGGCCACTGCCGCCGTAGCCATGGTGACCGCCGAATTCCCGGTGGCCGGGATAGCGCCGGTCCTCGTCCAGGTAGTCCCGGCGACCGGACCACGTTCCGCCCGAGAAATCGTCGCCGGGGCCGTAGTCCCGGCCGCCCGCGAAGTCCCTGCCGGCTTCGTAGGGGCTGCCCCCTGCGTCGCGGTAGTCGCGGCGCCCGTAGGTGCCACCGAATTCGTCGCCGGGATAGCGGGTGTCGTCGTCGCGCCTGCTACTCGGCCGGCTCCAGACGGAGTCGTCGGGCTGGCGGGACTTGCCATAGCGGTCTTCGAAGCGGCTCATGGGGAGCTCCTGAACTGAGTGACGGCCCAGTGTTGTCCCGGCGGCATGCAATGCGTGTTGCTCCCGCGTCAACGCCATGGGAAAGTTCGTGAACCTTCCCCTTCCCCGCGCGCGATGATCCTTACTCCATGACCCGGCGCAGCTTGCTGGTACGCGGTGCCGCCGGCCTCATCGCAGGCATGTTGCTGATCGTGTCCGGCGCCTGGGGCGCCTTGGCGCTGGCGATCCGTTTCCCCGCGCCGCGCACGGCGCGGCTCGCCGCCGCCGGCTTCTGGATGACGGGTTGCGTGGTGGCATGGATCGCGTGGCTGGCATGGCGTTCGCCGTGGGCGCTGCCTGCGCTGGCCGTCGCACATGCCTTGCTGCTTGCCTGGTGGGCGTCCATTCGTCCGCGCAGCGACCGCCCGTGGGCAGACGACGTTGCCCGCGTGCTGCACGGCGAAGTCGAGCGAACCCGCGTCGTACTTCACAACGTGCGGGATTTCACATGGCATAGCGACGACGATTACGACGTTCGCTGGGAGACGCGGGAATACGACCTCGAACGGCTTTCGGGCGCGGACGCGATACTGTCCTACTGGTCTGGGAAAGCGATCGCGCATGCCATGCTCTCGTTCGGTTTCGACGATGGCCGGCACGTCGTGTTCTCGGTTGAAATTCGGCGCAAGCGTGACGAAGCGTTTTCCGAGGTCGGCGGTTTCTTCCGCCAGTTCGAACTCGTGTTGATCGCCGCCGAGGAATCGGACATCGTGCGGGTGCGTACCAACGTGCGCGGGGAGGAGGCCTACCTGTTCCCGTTGCGCATGACGCCTGAGGCCATGCGCTCGCTCTTCGTTTCTTACGTCAAGGCGGCGAACGACCTCGCGCGCGTGCCGCGCTTCTACAACACCGTGACATCGAACTGCACCACCATCGTGTACCGGATGGCGAAGCGTATCGACGGAGCCTTGCCGTTCGACCTTCGGCTGCTACTGACGGGTTACCTTCCGGAATACCTGCGCGATGCGGGCGCCCTGGACAAGCGTCTGGGCATCGACGAGTGGCGGAAGCGGGGGCGCGTCACATCGCGTGCGCTCGCCGCGGAGCCGAACGAAGATTTTTCGGCGGCCATCCGCCGAGGCATCCCGCCCGCTCAGCCCGGGTCGTCGGGCGACGCCACCGCATAACCCTTCGCGCGCAGCGCCTCAAGGTAGCCGTCGGCGCCCAGCAGGTCGTCGATGGGCACGATGGCCACGGCTTGTGTGTTGCTGGCCATGGTGGCGTCGACGGCGGCCAGCCATCGTTCGCGCAGTGCCTTCGGCACGTCGGCAAGCCCGATCCGCTGCGCCACGCCCCCTTCGGTCACCGCGTTCATGCAGGCGGCACGCTGGCGCTCGCCACGCTCGTCGCGCAGCGCGGCGATATCGCCGGTGGCCCATGCGTTGGCCCGCCGGGTCATGTCCGCGAGTTGCGCATCGATATTGTCGACGCTCTGCGCGAAGCACGAGACATCGTCGAGCGTGGAGTGCTTGAACGACCGGATAGCCGCGCGAGGATCGTCCACGAGCAACGTGTACTCCACAGGCACATCCTTCACGCCTCGCTTGCGCGCGAGGTCGCCCACCGTGCGGGCGATCTCGCCCGTTTTACCGAGGCCCGCCTTCTTCACGGCCGACTTGTACAACTCCAGCACGGCAAAGATGGGGCGATAGCGTTCCACGCCGCGATCGCTGCCGATATATCTCGCTTTCACCGCGAGCCAACGCGCGTAGACGTCGGGAGGCACCGTGTCCTTCAGCGTCGCGCCGTCCGGCGCATTGCGTACGCCGATCAACGAGGGCAGCAGCGCGATGCGTCCGAAGAAGCCGGTATTCGGCTTGATCCGCACCCGCGGCAACGTGATGAGAGCGCCCGCACCCGCGAGGGCGGCGTCGATTTCGTCGGTTTTCCACGACATGTTCTTCGGCAGCGGGGCCAGGGTGCCCAGGATGAACAGGGTGTGCCCTCCGCGCGTGATCCGCCAAAGGCCGGGTCCCGGCTGCTCGCCATGGACCGTGACCGCCTCCAGTGTCGGCACCTCGGTGGTGGGGACCTGCTGCGCGGCTGCGTGCTGCGCCAGCCACGGCAGCGAGGAAAGAAGGACGAAGATGAATACGCGGATAGGGGAGGGCATGGACGGATTCTGGCAGATGCGCGGGTGTCGGCTCACCGTTCGCTCGCCCCGCGTTCACGCGTGGCGGCGAAGATGGCGATGGTTACCTTTCGGGAGTGCGATTCCATGAAGATAGGCATCGTCGGCGCAGGAAATATCGGTCATACGCTGGCCCGCCGCTTTCGTGAAGTGGGCCACGAGGTTCTCATCGCCAACTCGCGCGGCCCCGAGACGCTTACCGCTATCGAGCAGGAGACCGGTGCCGTGGCCGTGACCGCGCGCGAAGCGGTGCGCGGTGTCGACGTGGTGATCGTGACCATTCCAGAGTCGAAGGTGCCACAACTGCCGCCCGACCTCTTCGACGGGGTGCCGGCGGAGACGGTGGTTGTCGACACCGGCAATTACTATCCGCAGCAGCGCGACGGACGTATCGACGCGATCGAGGCCGGCATGGCGGAAAGCGAGTGGGTTTCCGAACGTCTCGGCCGGCCGGTGATCAAGGCATTCAACAACATCTACGCGGACCATCTGGGTTCGCTGGGCAAACCGGGCAGCGCCGAATCGCGGATCGCGCTGCCGGTGGCGGGCGACGACGCCAACGCGAAGGCGACAGTGCTGAAGCTCGTGGACGACATCGGCTTCGACGGCGTCGATGCCGGCACGCTCGCGGAGTCCTGGCGCCAGCAGCCCGGATCGCCCGTCTATACGTCCGATCGGGACATCGAGGGCGTGCGACAGGGCTTGCTGGACGCCGAGAGAGAACGCCGTCCGGAATGGCGCGCCACCGATCTGAGTCCCGGTACGTACGACGAGCCACGGTAGTCACGGTCGTGATCCCGGCGTGAAGGAAGGCATGCGTTTCTTCCGTTGTCGGAAGGGAAGGGAACGGATAATCTTGCGCCTCTGTTGGTGCAGCCGCGTCCCCTCGCTCCCGGGATCACCGGCCCTACGCCTTGCGAGGTTATCCACCTTCTTCCATGGCCATGGTGATCTACGACATTCCGTTCCACCCGGACATGGCGGGCCTTTGGCACGTGCAGATGAACGGCGTGCCGACGCAGAATTTCGAGACGCGCGTAGCCGCCATCGGCTATGCGGTGCAGCAGTCGAAGTTGTTGGGCGCGCAGAACGGCATGCAGGTGCTGGTTTCGGTGGAAGGCGCGGACGGCATCTGGCGCGAGTTCGAGTCGAACGCGAAGCGTCCCGTCAGCGGCCTCCAATAGCGCTGCACGTCGCGTTGATGCGCGATGCATAGGATGGGGGTGGATTCCGAGGATCACTCCACCCATGACGCATCGAAAGATCGGTTACTTCGACGTGGACGGCACGTGTTACGTCGCCAAGCCAGGTCGCTGGCGCGGTAAGTACGTCATCAGCGAGGATGGCGAAGAGGTCAGGGAAAAACTATGTCCTGGCCTGCATGACAATGAGCAGGATGCCTGTGACGAAGGTTTGCAGGCCGGCATACAGGCGGCGCGCCAGCTGATGAAGGAGCGCGAGGGGTTCGACCCCGGTGCCGACGACGAATAGCGCCGCGAGGGCGCTGCATAGGGCGTGCCACCCGCGCCCTGTTTTCCCTGTCGCAACATATTCCGAATGGCCGATGGTGCGCCCTGTTTACACGGCGTAAGTTTTCCTTGCGTCCCTGTGAATGAAGCGTTTTTCCCGGTCCATTCCCGGAGCCGCGAAGTCCCAGCCCCACTCCCCTAAGGCTTCGGAGACTCACAATGAAACCGACATCCCCAATGGCGCTCAGGCGCCACGGCCTCGCTTTGTCCATCGCCGCCGCCTTGGCGTGCGCCCAGGTTGCCGCGCAGGACGCCCAGCCACCGCCGCCTACCACGCAAGCACAGACACCCGCGCAGGCAGCGCAACAGCCGACGACGGAACTTGCCACCGTGACCGTCACCGGTTCGGCCTTACCCCGCATCGACGTGGAAACGCCGTCGCCGGTCACTACCATTACGGCGGACCAGATCCAGAAAAGCGGCCTCACCACAGTGTCGGACGTGGTGCGGGCGGTCTCGGCCGATAACAGCGGCTCCATCCCGGCGTCCTTTACCGCCGGTTTCGCCGCCGGCTCGTCGGGCGTGGCGTTGCGCGGCCTGACGGTCAACTCCACCCTGGTGCTGATCGACGGGCGGCGTGCGGCGAATTATCCCCTCGCAGACGACGGCCAGCGATCGTTCGTCGACCTCAACACGATCCCCTCGAACGCCATCGAAAGGATCGAAGTGCTGAAGGACGGCGCATCGTCGCTCTATGGCGCGGACGCCATCGCGGGCGTGGTCAACATCATCCTGAAGCCGGATTACCAGGGCACCGAATTCAGCGCCGAAGTGGGTACCTCCGAACACGGCGGTGGCACGTCCAAGCGCGCCACGGTGCTGTTCGGTGGCGGCGATCTGCAAAAGGACGGCTGGAACGCGTACCTCAGCGCCGAGTACGAAAGGGACGAGGACATCCTCACTCGGCAGCGCGGCTACCCATACAACACCGCGGATATCCGCCGCAGCGGCGGCAACAACCTCATCGGCGGCCAGCCTTCGCAGAACTCCGGCTCGATCTATGGAACGGTCACGCCGGGTACGCTCTCGCGGCCCGGCGATGTGACCTCCGGTGTCGCCGATCCCGACGCGGTGGCCCAGCCTCTCGCTCCGTGCGGTCCGCGATCCACGCTGGTGACCGACGATCCGGCCAATCCGGGAAGCTACTGCGCGCAGAACTTCGCGCTGTACACCGCCATCCAGCCGACCACGGATCGCCGCGGTCTCTATGGACGCTTCACCCTCAAGGTGGGCGAGCGCTCGAAGGCCTACGTGTCGGCGAGCTACTACGAAGTGAAGACCACCTTCCCCGGTGCGCCGGCGCAGATCCAGGCCGGCACGCCGCGCAATACGAACTCCATCGCCTTGCCCGCCACCCTCCCGGACGGCTCGCTCAACCCCAACAACCCGTTCGCGGCGGAAGGGAAGGCGGCGCTCATCAACTTCGGTTTTCCGAGCGCCCTGGCCAGCGGCGAAAGCGATAACCACAACCTGCGCATCGTCGGCGGCCTGACCGGCTACTGGGGCGACTGGGGCTACGACACGGCCCTGGTGTTCAACCACTCGTCGCTGGATACGCGGCTCAACGGATTACTCGATTACGCCCGCTTGATCGACGTCGTCACCAACGGCACCTACAACTTCCTCGATCCCGGTGCGAACTCGCCCGCGCTGCTGGCGTCGCTGTCGCCACAATTGCGGAAGACCTCGACCAGCGACCTGCAGCAGTTCGATTTCCGCGTGAACCGGCCGCTCGCCGATCTTGGCGGTGGCGCGTTGGGCCTTGCCGCCGGCATCGACGTGCGCCACGAGGAGCAGGACGATCCGGACCTCAATCCCGGCCTTCGCGCGCAGGGCCTGGGCATTGCGCATGTGAAGGGAGACCGTACGGTGTCAGGTGCGTATGTCGAACTCGACGCACCGTTCATGGAATCGCTGGAAGTGAACGTCTCGGGCCGTTACGACCACTACTCGGACTTCGGCAACAACTTCTCGCCGAAGATCGGCATCAAGTGGAAGCCGATCGACGAACTCGCGTTCCGCGGCACGTTCTCGAAGGGTTTCCGCGCGCCCAGCTTTGCCGAGAACGGATCGAGCGAGGCGCAAGGATTCGCCACGTACACGCCGCCGGCGGACTTCCAGGCCGCGCACAACAACAGCGGCTATGTGCAGCCTTACGGGCTGGCGTTCCTTACCCGCGCCAATCCCGACGTGAAGCCGGAGAAGTCCAAGAGCTGGACGTTCGGCGTGCTCTACCAGCCCACGCAGGATTTCAGCGCGTCGCTCGATTACTACCGGATCAAGAAGACCGGTGTGATCGCGCAGCAGAGCCCGAGCGCGGTGCTCGACGCCTACTACGCAGGGCTGCCGCTACCGGAAGCGTCCGCCATCGTGGCCGACGTGCCCGACCCCGCGGCGCCGGACGCGCTGCCGCGTCCGCTGATCGTCGCCTCACCTTATGTGAACCAGGATTCGCTGGAGACGAAGGGGCTGGATCTGAACCTCAAGGCCGGACACGACTTCAGCGAGGGCGTGCACTTCACGAGCGAACTCAACCTCACGAAGATCATCAGCTGGCGGCTCACGCTCGAGGACGGCACGAAACTCCAGTTCGTCGGTACGCACGGTCCGTACGGCGTCTCGTCGGGAGCGGGCACGCCGCGCTACCGCGGGTCGTGGGCGAACAGCATCCAGTTCGGCAAGACCACGATCACCGGCACGCTGTACTACACCAGCGGTATCAAGCTCACCGCTCCGGACATCACCACGGGTTGTTTCTCGACCAATACCGACACGGGAGCTAACGTTCCGGGCGATTGCCGCATGGCGTCGTTCACGGACTTCGATCTCACCGGCCGCTACGACATTACCGACAAGGTGGCGATCACGGGTTCGGTGATGAACGTGTTCGACAAGAAGGCGCCGTTCGACCCGCTGAACTACGCCGCCTTGAACTACAACCCCACCTACGCGCAGAACGGGGTGATAGGGCGCTTCTACAGGCTCGGTGTGCGCGTGAAGCTGTAGCCACGGCGATACCCCGGGCATTGACGTGCCTGGGGTTTTGCTTTAGTACGACGTCTTGGGGGAATACCAACAGGGGGCCGTCAAGGCCATGGCACGTCGATTCATGCTCGTCCGCTCGACCGAAGTTCAGTCCCAACCCGCTACCGCCGCATGGCCGGACGGCTTCATGCCCGGTACGGTCGCGCCTTTCGTGATGCGCTACGGCACCGATTTCCTGGTGGCCATGCAGCGCGCCGCAACGGCCCACGACAGCGCGCGGCCAGCCACGGAAACCGAGGGCGAACCGGCCTAGCGGTCCGCCGGGCGCGTCGACGGGGCACGCTCGCCATCGTCGGGCACGTCGCCCGCGGGTCCGCCACGGTGGATGGCGCCGACCACGAAGATGGCCACCAGCGCGACGATCAGAGCGATCAGGGCGTAATAACGCGAACGATTCATCGGACGCTCCGTGGGGACGCCTCGAGTCTCGGGGCCGTTCGGTCAAGGGAATGGATGGCCGGCGTTACGGGTTCGTACCGTCGAGCAGGTTCGCTACCGACCCCACGAGGTCGTGCAGCGAAAACGGCTTGCCCAGGATCGCCGATTTCGGCGGGAGGCGAGGGGCGTCCGCGAAGGCCTCCCAGGCGTACCCGGTGATGAAGAGCACGGGCAGATCCGGCATGGCCTCGCGCGCGACCTGCGCCAGTTGCCGCCCGTCCATGCCGGGAAGGCCGATGTCCGTCACGAGGATGTCCGGTCCGGGCACGTCGCGCAGGCTGCGCAGCGCTGCGGCCGCTTCCCCGTGGTCCTCCACCGTGTAGCCCGCCTCCTCGAGCACTTCGCGCGCGAGCGAGCGCAGCATGTGCTCATCTTCGACCAGCAGCACGCGGCGACCGCCGCCGTGGCACGCCTCGTGGTCGATGTGCGCGTGCGGCGCCTCCTGCTCGCCGGCATGCCGTGGCAGCCAGAGGCTCACGGTGCTTCCCTTGCCGGGCTCCGACTCGATGATGGCCCGTCCACCCGTCTGCCGGGCGAAACCGTCAACCATGGAAAGCCCCAATCCGGTGCCCTGGCCGATCGACTTGGTGGTGAAGAAAGGATCGAACGCCTTCTCCACCACCGTCCGCGACATGCCCGTACCCGTGTCGGCCACCGCGATCACCACGTAATCGGCCGGTCCCATGCCGATGTCCTGGGCCGGTGCGTTTCGCGTGGAGATGCGCAACGTACCGCCTTCCGGCATGGCGTCGCGGGCGTTGATGGCCAGGTTGAGGATGGCGCTTTCGAGCTGGCTCGCATCGGACAACGTTCGCCACAGGTCGTGCTGCATGTGCAGTTCCAGCACGGCCTGTTCGCCAAGGAGGGGCCGCAGGAGCAGGTCCAGGCCGCGAACGATGGCGTTGGCGTCCACGTCGGAGAGCGAGAGGGCTTGCTGGCGGGCATAGGCGAGCAGGCGGTGGGTGAGGCCCGCGGCCCGGTTCACCGCGCCATGCGCGGCATCGAGCAGGCGCCGCGTGTTCTCCAGCCGGCCGCTCTCGATGCGTTCGCTCACGATCTCGATGGCACCGCCGATGCCGCCGAGGATGTTGTTGAAGTCGTGCGCGATGCCGCCCGTGAGCCGCCCGAGCGCTTCCAGCTTCTGCGCGTGCCGCAGCTGGTCTTCCATGTCGCGCCGGCGCTGCACGTCGCGGCCCATGCCGTAGACGACGTCGCCGTCGGGCACGCACGTCCAGGCGAACCAGCGATAGCCGCCGTCCTTCGCGCGCAGGCGTACTTCCAGGTCTTCCACTGCATCGCCTTCCAACAGCTGGGCCATCGCGTCCCGCGCGCGGTCGAGGTCGTCGGGATGGACCAGCTCGCCGAAGGCCATGCTCGTGAGGTCGCCGGCTTCGTAGCCAAGCTCGCGTTGCCAGGCGGGATTGACGTTGCGGTACCGCCCGTCGCGTGCCATCACGATGTACAGGTCGGGCGACACGGCCCAGATCTGGTCGCGCTCGCGCGTGCGTGCGCTGATTTCCCGTTCGAGCGACGCGTTCAGTTCGCGCAGGGTCATGGCCGAGCGCACGGCGCGCGTGGTCTCGTTGGTGAACGCATACATGCCGATGACCTTGCCGCATTCGTCGCGCAGGGGGGCGAAGGAGAACGTCCACCAGGTGCTCTCGACGAATCCGTGGCGCGTCATTGCCAGCGGGAGGTCGCGGTGCGTGCTGCCCTTGCCAGCCAGCGCTTGTGCCACGTGCCCGGCGATGTCGTCCCACACGTCGGCCCAGATCTCGTCGAAGCGTTTGCCGATGGCGCCGGAAAGCCTCTTGCCGAGGATCGGCCGGTAAGGATCGTTGAAGAAAAAGACCCGGCCCGGCTCCGCCGAAACGAACATGGGTTGCGGCGAGTCGAACATCGTGGCCAGCATGGCGCGGAGTGCGACCGGCCATCGCTCCACCGGCCCGAGGGGCGAATGCGCCCAGTCGAAGGCACGGATGTCGTTCGCGGTAGGGGAATCCACGGGAAGGAAGGCGAACGGATCGGGAAAGCGGCGGGTCGACATGCGCAGGGCCGTTGATCTGGTCTCGGAATAGTCCACCACGCGCGAAGACGGCGTCGTTGCGAAACCTGCCGTGGCGCGCCTGTCACATCCGATCCACGTGCCGCCATGGAACGTCGTCGCCGTATCCACCTGGAGCGACACGCATGAACGACGAAATGACGCCGCAGCCCGGCAAGCAGAAGGGCGGTATCGGGTACGTGCTGTTGTGGATCCTCGGGGTTCCCATCCCGATCCTGATCCTGATCGCGCTGGTGCGCGGCTGCAGCTGAGGCATACCACCGCGACTCGCCGGCGTTCCCGTAAGGACGCCGGCCCCCGCGATTCCGATATGCTTCCCCATCTTCCGGGGAAGACACCATGTCCGAATCGAGCCTCCCACGCAGCGCCGGCATCGACGTGCTGCGTGGCGCGAGCATCCTGCTCGTGGTCATCCACCACCTCGGCCTGCGCATTCCGCTGCACAAGACGCAGGCGGGCGAGTTCCTGCCGGTGTCCCTGCTCAAGGGGCTTATCTACAACGGCTACGAGGCGGTCTTCGTCTTTTTCGTCATCTCGGGTTTTCTCATAACCCGCCACACGCTCCAGCGCGACGGTGCACTCCGCGCCATCGACAGGCGGGCTTTCTATGGCCGCCGCGCCGCCCGCATCCTTCCGTGTCTCCTCGCGCTCGTGCCTGTGCTGCTGGTCTTGCATGCGCTCGGCGTGCCCAACTATGTGATCGATAAAAGCGGCCAGTCGGCGCTCGGCGCCACGCTCTCCGCGCTCACCTTCACCCTCAATCTTTATGAGGGGCACACGGGCTGGCTGCCCGGCGGGTGGGACGTTCTGTGGTCGCTGTCGATCGAGGAAGTGTTCTACGCGGTCTTCCCGCTCCTGTGCCTGTCGCTGGGGCGCACGCGCTGGTTCGTTCCTCTGCTCGCCTTGCTCGTGTTGTCGGTCCCGTTCACTCGTGCCGCGATCGTGGGGAACGAAATATGGCAGGAGAAGGCCTACCTTCCGGGCATGGGTGCGATCGCGGCGGGCGTTCTCGCCGCACTTGTCGCGGCCCGTCGCCAGGCGGGTGGGGACAAGGGCAGGGCGGGGGTGCCATGGCACCGGGGCGCGCTGGTGGCGATCGGTCTCGGCGCGGTCGGCATGGTGATGTTCTTCGGCGCGTTGCTATGGCACGCCCTCGGCGAGGGATATCTGCTCGTGCTGATCATGGGCGCGGTCTGCCTTGTGCTCGCCTCGCCGGAAGGTGGGCGAGCCTGGCGGGGCTTCGGCTGGCTCGAGGCGATGGGACGGACCAGCTACGAGATCTACCTGACGCACATGTTCGTCGTTTTCGCCTTGGTGGGACTGGCGCGTTTCTCGGCCACCGACGGGGCGTGGGGCTGGATCTGGTACCCGCCTGCCGTGCTGCTTTCCTGGGGACTGGGCTGGCTGGTAGCCCGCGGCTTCTCAGAACCTGCGAACCGCCGGCTGCGCGGCTGGTTTCGCGCGCGGCGCACGGCCGTGCCCGTGGCAGCCTGAAACGTGACGCGGGAGCCGCCGGCTCCCGCGCACGTCACGTCTTCGCTGGCGGAATCAGTGGTGGCGATCCTTGTCGCGCGCCTGGTCGGCGGCTTTTCCGACTTCGCGCTGAACCTTGCCTGCGTTCTTTTCGATATTGCCGGCCGCTTCTTTCGCGTGGTTGCCGGTGATCTTGCCGGCCGCTTCCTTCATGCTGCCCTTGACCTCGTGTTTCATGCCTTCGGTGCGATTCTTGTCCATGGTTCACTCCTCGATGCTGCGTCATTCGCAGTGCGACCTGTGTACCCCTCGGTGCCCTTATCGATGCGTGAAGCGGGCGTGCGCCGCCATTCACCCGCAGATGTTTGCGAAACCTCGTTCGCGAAATGCCGACGCCGTGGCGACATTCGGATCACAAATGCCCGCGCAGTCTCGGGTGTCGACGACACCCGTCACTCCCGCATAGGAGATCCGAGTCATGCCTGAGAAAAAAACCACTGCCAGGGCACGAAAGGACAAGCGCGAAGGGAAGTCGGCTTCCACCCAGGCCGGAGAGTATGTACGCGAGGAAATAGAACACGTTCGCGAAGGCAAACACGGCGCGCGTTCCGCCAAGCAGGCTATCGCCATTGGCCTTTCGAAGGCGCGGCGCGCAGGCGTCAAGGCCAAGCCATCCAAGTCCGCGAGCAAGGCGACGAAGAAGAAGGCCGCACAGGATTCGCATGCCGCCACCCGGAAGCGCTCATCCGGAACCGCCGCGAAGAAATCGGCGAGCCGCAAGCGCGCCACGGGATCGTCGGCCCGCAAGTCGTCCGCTCGCAAGTCGACGGCGAAAAAGGCTACGGCAAAGAAGTCGTCGGCAAGGTCGCGGGCAAGTACCGCGGCGTTGAAGCGCGAGGGCCGTTCCGCGGCGTCGAAGCGTGCGCTGTCGTCGCAAGGGCACAAGGCCGCGGCAAAGCGCAGTGCGTCGAGTCGCTCCGCGTCCGCCAAGAAGGCGGCACGCACGAAGGGTTCGGCCGGAAGGAAAACCGCCGCGAAGAAGGCGGCGCGAACCAGGGCGCGGAAAGCCTCCTGACAAAAGGAAGGCCCGCCATCAGGCGGGCCTTCCTATATGGGACGGGCGCGCCTTTAGACAGCGTCGCCGCTCAGGCGGCTTGCCACTTCGCCCAGCCAGTCATAACCGTCCATCTCGCCCCCGAAGAGGTCGAAGCTGCCGTCGTTGTTGGCGCCGGCGGCGAATTCGTAGGTCGAGATGCCGTATTCGTTGCGCAGTTCGTTCATGTGATGTCTCCCAGTCAACAGACCGGATGTCTCTATAGCTCTGTCGCCAACGCCGCCGGTCTCTGGCGTGGCGGGAACCTTACGCCTCCGACGAGCTTCCGGAGAAGTCGCGCAGGTGCACTGGTCCGTTTCGTTTGGTGAACAATCGGTTCGTTAGGCTTTCGTCACGCGGTTTTCGTGTCGAATTTCTGAACTAACGAGTTTCCTGTGCCCCCTTTCTATGGGCGGCCCCAGGTTTTACAAGGGCTTCCAGGCATCGAAAGGTTGGACAACGGTTGTAAGCAAAAGGTTCAAGGAATCCTTCGCTGGGAACCGTTTCTTGTCTCCGTGGGACCCTTACCCGAGCCTTTCGTTCGCCGTGCGGGGGGTATCCGTTAACCCTAGTTTAACTCAAGCGAGCCTTCCGTACCACCCCGGATGTTTGGGAGCGTTCACGGATGAGCACGAATGGCTGCGCCGGCCAGCGCGCAGGCTAGAATCCGTGGCTTACGTCTTGAGGAATTGCACCATGAAGTCTCGCGCTGCTGTCGCCTGGGAAGCAGGAAAGCCGCTGTCCATCGAGGAAATCGACGTCCAGGGCCCCAAGGCCGGCGAAGTCCTGGTACGCATCGTCGCCACCGGCGTCTGCCACACCGACGCGTACACCTTGTCCGGCGACGATCCGGAAGGCGCGTTCCCCGTGATCCTCGGCCATGAGGGCGGTGGCATCGTGGAGGAAGTGGGCGAGGGCGTCACCTCGCTCAAGCCGGGCGACCACGTGATTCCGCTGTATACCCCCGAATGCGGCGAGTGCAAGTTCTGCCGGTCGGGCAAGACCAACCTCTGCCAGAAGATCCGCGTGACCCAAGGCAAGGGTCTCATGCCGGACGGCACCTCGCGCTTCTCGCTCAACGGTAAGCCGTTGCTGCACTACATGGGCACGAGCACCTTCAGCGAGTACACGGTGCTGCCCGAGATCTCGCTGGCGAAGATCAACAAGGACGCACCGCTGGAGAAGGTATGCCTCCTCGGCTGTGGCATCACGACCGGCATCGGCGCCGTGCTCAATACCGCCAAGGTGGAGCCCGGCGCCACGGTGGCGGTGTTCGGCATGGGCGGCATCGGCCTGTCAGTGGTGCAGGGCGCGGTGATGGCCAAGGCCGGGCGCATCGTGGTGGTCGATACGAATCCGTCCAAGTTCGAGATGGCGAGGATGCTCGGCGCCACCGATTGCGTGAACCCGCGCGATTACCCGGATACGCCGATCCAACAGGTGATCGTCGACCTCACCGATGGCGGCGTCGACTACTCATTCGAGTGCATCGGCAACGTCGACGTGATGCGCGCCGCCCTGGAGTGCTGCCACAAGGGGTGGGGCGAGTCGATCATCATCGGGGTGGCCGGTGCCGGGCAGGAAATCCGCACGCGTCCGTTCCAGCTGGTGACGGGCCGCGTCTGGCGTGGCTCGGCGTTCGGTGGCGTGAAGGGCCGCAGCCAGCTGCCGGGCTACGTGGAACGCTACATGGGCGGCGAGATCAAGATCGATCCGATGATCACGTACACGATGGGCCTGGAAGACATCAATCGCGCCTTCGACCTCATGCATGAGGGCAAGTCCATCCGTTCCGTCATCGTCTACTGAGGGCGCATCCATGGCATTCCACGAATTTCGCCTGGAGGGCGACTACGTCGAACTCAACCTGCTGCTGAAGCTGGTGGGCATTGCCGCCAGCGGAGGGGAGGGCAAGCGCCTGGTGGCCGACGGACTGGTCGCGGTGGACGGCGTGCAGGAGCTGCGTAAGACGTACAAGGTGCGCGCGGGTCAGGTGGTGACGATCGACGACGAGGAAATCAGCGTCCTGCCCGAGGTGGACTGATTTTCTTCCGTTGAAGTCGCTGGGTGCCCCTGCGCAGGCAGGGGCCCAGCGACTTCATCCCCGGGGTTACATGCCTGCGGTAGAGGACTTCGCCGGCTCGGACGTTGCGCCGTCCTTCTTCATCTTGTGCTTCTTGTGCGTGGACTTCATGGCGCCTTCGTCCGACTTCATCGAATCGCCCATGGCGCCGTGATTCATCGAATCGCTCTTCTTCATGGAGTCGTGGTCGCTTTGCATGTGCGTGACGGCGGTGGATGCCGGCGCGGGCGCGCTCTGCGATGCGGCGCTCTGTGCGAGGGCGGCGCCACTTACGGCCATACAGCCGGCGAGCATGGCGACGATCAGTTTCGTATTGCGCATGACGGATCTCCTGGAACGGGTGGCGCCTTGGGGGAAGATCGCGATGCCCGGCGCAATGGACATCGCTCACCGGTGAGACCGGATGTGGAAGCGGTGTGCTGACGCTATCGCCTTTGGGGCCGTCGTGGTCTTCGCAAAGCAGCAATTCTTAGGCCGCCGTTCAGGAGAAAATTAGGCGGCGTTAAGCGACGACGTTGCGTTACCGACGGTGGGCGAAGCCGTCAATGGAAGTCGCGGGAAACGGAACCGAGTTCCGGCAGCAGGTCGCTGAAGTCGTGCAGGCGGCTGGCCACGAGGTGGCGTACGCCGTCGATGGCCTGCCACTGCCCGTCGACGGCGAGCAATACCGCATCCAGCAAGGCGTGGCGGCAAGCTTCGGCCACCTTGGGACGAACGATCACGTTGACCTGGCCGGTTTCGTCTTCCAGCGTGACGAAGGTGATGCCGCTGGCGGTCTGCGGGCGCTGGCGCACGGTGACCAGGCCGGCGTGGCGCAGCCAGGCACCGTTGCGTTCGTGCTGCAGATCGCTCGCGCGTCGCGCACGTCGCAACAGCAAGTTCTTGCGAATGAGCCGGAGGGGATGCGACGCCAGCGACAAGCCGTGGGTGGCATAGTCGGCGAAAACATTTTCCGCGAGGGTCGGCGGACGCAGGGCCGGTCGTGCTTCCGCAACGGCATCGATGAGCGGCAGGCTGCGTTCGATGCCCGAGCTTTCCCAGCGTGCGCGATGACGATGGCCGCTGAGCACGCCAAGCGCGCCGGCGTCGGCAAGGCGCTCGCGTTCGAAACGGGTGAGGTTCGCGCGGCGGGAGAGATCGGCAAGGTCGCGGAAGGAAGCCGCTTCGCGTGCGGCGACGATGCGTTCGCCCAAGGTGGCGGACAAGCCGTTCACCAGGCGCAGTCCGAGACGCAGGGCACGCTTGCCGGGTTGTCGGTCGATGGGTTCGAGCGTGCAATCCCAGTGGCTGGCCGTGACGTCCGGTGGACGTACTTCCACATGGTGCCGGCGTGCGTCGGCGACGAGTTGCGCGGGTGCATAGAAGCCCATGGGCTGGCTGTTGAGCAGCGCGCAGGTGAAGACTTCGGGGTGATGACATTTCAGGTATGACGAGGCATAGGCGATGAGCGCGAAGCCTGCCGCATGCGACTCGGGAAAACCGTAGCTGCCGAAGCCCTTGATCTGGTCGATGATCTGCTGGGTGAACTCGGGCGAATAGCCATTCCCCGCCATGTTCCTGCGGATCCTCGGTTCGAATTTCTCCACGCCGCCCCGGCGCTTCCACGCGGCCATGGAACGGCGAAGGTCGTCGGACTCGTCGGCGGTGAAATTTGCCACCACCTGCAGGAGTGCCATGACCTGTTCCTGGAAGATGGGCACGCCCAGCGTGCGCTCCAGCACGGGCCTCACGCCTTTCTCGTAGACGACCTCTTCCTTGTTCTGGCGCCGTTGCAGATAGGGATGGACCATGCCGCCCTGGATGGGACCCGGGCGCACGATGGCCACCTGGATCACCAGGTCGTAATACTCCCTGGGCCGCAGGCGCGGCAGCATGGACATCTGCGCGCGCGATTCGATCTGGAACACGCCGATGGTGTCGGCCTCCTGGATCATCGCGTAAGTGCGTTCGTCGTCGGGAGGGATATCGGCCAGCCGCCGGTAATCCGGCCCTCCTTGCGCGCGCAGCAGGTCGATCGCCTTGCGCATGCATGTGAGCATGCCCAGGGCGAGGCAATCCACCTTGAGCAGCTTCATGGTTTCCAGGTCGTCCTTGTCCCACTGGATGATGGTGCGGTTGTCCATCGCCGCGTTTTCCACCGGTACGAGGTGGTGCAGCGGCGTGTCGGAAATGACGAAACCGCCGACGTGCTGCGAGAGGTGCCGTGGCATGCCCACCAATTCGTCCACCAGGAACATGAGCTGGCGGATGGTGCGACTGCTCACGTCGAAACCGCGCTCGGTCAGGCGCTCGACGATGGAGACCTCGCCATGGGCATGCGAATAGGCACGGCTGAGCTGGTCGAGCTGGTCTTCGGAAAGACCCAGCGCGCGGCCCACGTCGCGTGCCGCGCTCTTGCTGCGATAACTGATGACCGTGGCGGCGAGGGCAGCGCGCTCGCGGCCGTATTTTTCGAACACATACTGCAACACTTCCTCGCGCCGCTCGTGTTCGAAGTCGACGTCGATATCGGGCGGTTCGTTGCGCTCGATCGAAATGAAGCGTTCGAACAGCGTCGATATGTTGGTGGGATTTACCTCGGTGATACCTAGGCAGAAACAGACCACCGAGTTGGCCGCCGAGCCACGACCCTGGCAGAGGATCTCCTTCGACCGGGCGAAGCGCACGATGTCCTGCACGGTGAGGAAGAAAGCCTCGTACTCCTTGAAGGCGATAAGGTTGAGTTCTTTCTCGATCCGCGCCGCGATATCGGGTTCGATCCTTTCGGGCCAACGGCGGGCGGCACCTTCGTAGGTAAGCCGACGCAGGTACGCTGTGGCATCGAGGCCCTCGGGCACCAGTTCGCGCGGATAGACGTAATGGATCTTGCGGATATCGAAACCGGTGCAGCGCGCGGCGACGGCCAGGGTTTCCTCCACGATGTCGCGTGGATAGATGCGGGCGATCGTTTCGCGCCTGCGCAGATGGCGTTCGCCGTTGGGAAAAAGGGCGTGGCCTGCTTCGGACAATGGCTTGCCGATGCGGATCGCCGTCATCACGTCTTGCAGCGCTCGCCGGTTTCGCTGGTGCATGTGGACGTCGCCCGCGGCCACGCAGGGCAGGCCGTGGCGCTCGCCGAGCTGGCGCAGCGCGGCCAGTTCGGCGGCATCGTGCTGGCCGCGGTGCAACTCCACGGCAAGCCACGCGCGTCCCGCGAAATGCGTCGCCACCCAGGTAGCGCGCGCTTCGTGTGTCGCCGCTTCCGTGGCGGCGTAGGGGCCCGGCGCCCACAGCAGGCAAAGACCCGGCCCAAGTGTTTCGAGATCGCCGCGATGGAGTTCGTAACGTCCCTTGGCCGCACGCCGCCGGCCGAGCGTGATCAGCCGGCACAGTTCCGTGTATCCCGCCCGGTCTTCCACCAGCAGGACCACCACGGTGCCGTCGGAAAGGCGCAGCTCGCTGCCGACGATCAGCGGGAGACCGGTTTCCAGCGAGGCCTCCAGCCCGCGCACGATGCCGGAAAGCGAACATTCGTCGGTGATGGCGAGCGCGGTGTAACCGATGGCTTTCGCCCGTTCGAACAGTTCCCGCGCACTGGAAGCGCCGCGCTGGAAACTGAAGTCGCTGAGCGCGTGCAGTTCCGCGTAGGCGGGGACCTCGGTGTCATCGTCGTTGGCTGGAATCAGATAGGTTGTATCGATCTTCTTCATGAGCGAAATGTGGGAGCCGCTTCAGCGGCGATGGGTGCTTGCAGCAAGCGTACCCGCTGCCGCGGGATCGCCGGCATAGCCGGCTCCCACACACAGAGCAGTCTGGCTCGCACGGAAGTCACGCAAACCAGCCATGCAACATCCATCCTTCCAATGTGCCAGGCGGCAGGTAGGCCCAAGCCTGTTGTCCCTGTTCCGTACGCACGATGTAGTAGTCGCGGCGCGTGTCGTCGCCGTCCCACCAGCCGCTTTCGATGCGTTCGGGGCCGGCGAGCACGGCGGCCGGTTTCGGTCGCATCGGTTGCGGCCGCTTCAGTAACCAAAGCGGCCGGCGCCGGCGCGGCGGCGACACCGTGTCGGTGGGCTTGCCATAGCGCGAGGCGTATTCGGGGCGGTGGTCGGCAACCAGTGCGATCTGGCGCAGCGCCGCGTCACCGAGGCGGGCGCGCAGGCGTTCGTCGAGCGTGGGCCAGTCCAGGCCGTCGCCGCGCACCGGTTCGAACAGGTCGCGCACGGGCGGCCGGAACACCGGCAGCTCGGCGGCATCCAGTTCGATCGCCCGCGCGGGAGCAGGCAGGGAAGCACGCTCCAGCCGTGTGCGGGCCAGTTCGAACAATCGCTCGGCATCGCGCTGTGGCGCAGCCATCGCCACGACGACCTGGGTGGTTTCGCCGCGGGCGTGCTCGAGGATGAGCGTGAAGCGCTGCACGCCGCCGTCGCGCGCGGCAAGCAGGTTGGCGAGTGAACGGGTGAGGCGGCGCAACGGAAAGAGCAGTGGCTGGCTACCGTCCAGCTCGGCGTCGAATTCGATCTTCTGCCGGAAGCTGGCCGGCGGCTGCCATGCGGGCAACACGTCGGAAGCATGTCCCTGCACGCGGTCGAGCCAGTTCACGCCGTCGCGGCCGATACGCCGGGTGAGTTCGGGGCGCGGCAGGCGGAGCACCTCGGCGAGACGGCGGAAGCCCATCGCCTGCAACGACGTGACGGTGGCGGCGGGCAGGCCGCTCTGCGCCAGTGGCAAGGCTCCCAGCATGCGCCGCACACCTTCATGCTCGGGTAACACCATGCCGTCCGCGCTGGCGGCGAAGACCCAGGAGGCGGCGGCGAACGGCGTGGCCGCCAGCGTATGCCCGTGGCCCTGCGCGGACAGGCCGCCGCGCAGCTTTTCAGCCAGCACGGGCCAGCCGTCGAACAGGCGCAGGCTGGCCCCGACTTCCATCAGGATCGCGTTCGGCGGTACGAGGCTCACATGCCCGCTGAACTGGTAGCACCAGGCGGCCAGTTCGGTAAGCAGGCGTTCTTCCGCGTCGGGATCGCGGGGACGTACTTCGAGAGCGGGACACAAGGCGCGCGCAGCGGCAAGGCTTTGTCCGCGACGAACACCGAGTGATGAGGCCTCGGTGTTCGCTGCGGCAATCAGGCGCTGGCGCGCCTTGTGGTCCAGCAGGGCGGAGGGACCTGCCTCCGGTGCCGCGGCGAAGGCGGCGGAGAACGCCAGGCCGGGAAAACGGAGGCAGGCCCAAAGCATGGCTGCGTAAGAGTGGCGACGACGGAGCGTCCGTCATGACGGCGTGGGATACGCGACGTCATGAAGGCTTCCATCAGGCCCGCATGCGCAGCAGCGGAGCGGTGGTGGTCAACAGACCCCGCGACTTGAGCACATCCACGT